>CAYZPX010000052.1:0-15422 GCA_964480105.1 uncultured Burkholderiaceae bacterium
CGGGGCCTCGCGCCCAGCAAGCAGACCACCTTGCCCTTCGAGGTGAACGGCGCCGACATCCTGGTGCTCGACGACGTGCTCTACACCGGCCGCACCATCCGCGCCGTGCTCAACGAATTGTTCGACTATGGCCGGCCGGCCCGCGTGCGCTTGGCGGTGCTGGTGGACCGGGGCGGGCGCGAGCTGCCCGTGCAGGCTGACCTTGCCGCCGCCCGCCTGGCCTTGCCCCCTGACCAACTGCTGTCCCTGGTGCGAGGCGAGGGCGGTGCTTTCCATTTCCAGTTCAAAGAGGCCTGACCGTGCTGTTCAAGCGCAATCCCCAACTCAACCGCAATGGCGAGCTGATCCACCTGCTCTCGATCGAGGGTCTGCCCCGCGACATCCTGACCCACATCCTGGACACGGCCACCAACTTTGTCAGCGTTAGCGACCGTGAGGTCAAGAAGGTGCCGTTGCTGCGCGGCAAGAGCGTGTTCAACCTGTTCTTCGAGAACAGCACCCGCACCCGCACCACCTTCGAGATCGCGGCCAAGCGCCTGTCGGCCGATGTGTTCAACCTGGACATTGCCCGCAGCTCGGCCAGCAAGGGCGAGACCCTGCTGGACACCATCGACAACCTCAGCGCGATGGCGGCCGACCTGTTCGTCGTGCGCCACAGCGAGTCGGGTGCGCCCTACCTGATCGCCCAGCATGTGGCACCCCATGTGCATGTGATCAATGCCGGCGATGGCCGCCATGCCCACCCCACCCAGGGCTTGCTGGATATGTACACCATCCGGCACTACAAGAAGGATTTCTCCAGCCTCACCGTGGCCATCGTGGGCGATGTGCTGCACTCGCGCGTGGCGCGCTCGGACATCCACGCGCTGACCACGCTGGGCGCCGCCGAAGTGCGCGTGGTGGGCCCGCGCACCCTGGTGCCCTCCGACCTCTCGCACATGGGCGTGAAGGTGTTCCACCAGCTGGAAGACGGCATCCGCGACTGCGACGTGATCATCATGCTGCGCTTGCAGAACGAGCGCATGAGCGGCGCGCTGCTGCCGTCCAGCCAGGAGTACTTCAAGAGCTTTGGCCTCACCCCTGCCAAGCTGCGCCTGGCCAAGCCCGATGCCATCGTCATGCACCCGGGCCCGATCAACCGGGGGGTGGAAATCGACTCCGCCGTGGTCGACGGCCCGCAGAGCGTGATCCTCTCGCAAGTGACCTTTGGCATCGCGGTGCGCATGGCCGTGATGTCGATCGTCGCTGGCAACGAGGCCTGATCTACTATCAAAAGTAGAGCTAATACCGCATGTATTCATTGGCCTAGAGCCCTTTTTGACCCTTCATCATGAAACTCCTGATCCAGAACGGCCGCTTGCTGAACCCGGCCACCGGCCTTGACCAGATGGGCGATCTGGCGGTGGCGGCAGGCCGCATCGTGGGCGTCGGCCAGGCGCCCAAGGACTTTGCGCCGAACCGCGTCATCGACGCCCGTGGCTGCTGGGTGTTGCCCGGCCTGGTGGACCTGACGGCCCGCCTGCGCGAACCCGGCTACGAACACGAAGGCATGCTCGAATCCGAAATGGCCGCCGCCGTCGCCGGGGGCGTCACCAGCCTGGTCTGCCCCCCCGACACCGACCCGGTGCTGGACGAGCCCGGCCTGGTCGAGATGCTCAAGTTCCGCGCCGAAAAGCTGCACCAGGCCCGCCTGTTCCCGCTGGGCGCTCTGACCCGCGATTTGAAAGGGGAGGTGCTGACCGAGATGGCCGAGCTGACCGAGGCCGGCTGCGTGGGCTTTGGCCAGGCCGAGGTGCCGCTGGCCAGCACCCAGGTGCTGCAGCGCGCGCTGCAGTACGCCGCCACCTTCGGCTACACCGTCTGGCTGCGTCCGCAGGAGCTGTCCCTGGGCAAGGGCGTGGCCGCCAGCGGGCCGCTGGCCACGCGCATGGGCCTGTCCGGCATCCCCGTGGCGGCCGAAACCATTGCGCTGCACACGATTTTTGAACTGCTGAAAACCACCGGTGCCCGCGTCCACCTGTGCCGCCTGTCCAGCGCCGCCGGCGTAGAACTGGTGCGCCAGGCCAAGGCCCAGGGCCTGCGGGTGAGCTGCGATGTCAGCATCAACTCGCTGCACCTGACCGACATGGACATCGGCTTTTTCGACAGCAATGCCCGCCTGACGCCCCCGCTGCGCCAGCAACGCGACCGCGAAGCGCTGCAAGCCGCGCTGGCCGACGGCACCATCGATGCGCTGGTTTCTGACCATTGCCCGGTCGAGGATGACGCCAAGGCCGTGCCCTTTGCCGAGGCCGAACCCGGTGCCACCGGTCTGGAGCTGCTGCTGAGCTTGGCGCTCAAGTGGTCGCAAGAAAAGAATGTGCCGTTGCAGCGTGCGCTGGCCACCGTGACCAGTGCCCCGGCCGCCGTGCTGGGATCGGCGCTTGGAACACTGGAAGCCAGCGTGGGCCAATTGGTCGAAGGCGGTGTCGCCGATGTCTGCGTCTTCGACCCCGAAGCCCGCTGGACCGTGCGCCCCGACCAGCTGCGCAGCCAGGGCAAGCACACGCCCTTCAGCCGCTACGAGCTGCCGGGCCGGGTGCGCACCACCTTGGTGGGCGGCCAGCTGGCGTTTGACCGCGGCTGATTGCTGGCCGTCGTTTTTCATGCTGCGCGTTTTGCGTGCCGGCTGGCGTGGCCTGCGCCTGCTCGCCCACCTGCTGTACGGCCTGGCGGTGGTGGCGCTGCGCTTCCCCCGGCTCAGCCTGGAGCAGCAGCAGCTGCGGGTGCAGGCCTGGTCGCTACAGCTCTTGGCCTGCGCTGGCGTCTCGCTGCGCGTGCGGGGTGCGCCGCCGCGTGGCGGCCCGGTGATGCTGGTGGCCAACCACCTGTCGTGGCTGGACATTCCGGTGATGCACGCGGCGCGTTACTGCCGCTTTGTTTCCAAGTCCGACGTGCAGGCCTGGCCCATCGTGGGCGCGCTGGCCACGGCGGGCGGCACGCTCTACATTGAACGCGCTTCCCGGCGTGACGCCATGCGCATGGTGCATGCGCTGCGCGATGCTCTTTTAGAGCGCCAGATCCTGGCCGTTTTCCCCGAAGGCACCACCGGCGACGGCCGCGAGCTGCTGCCCTTCCATGCGAATTTGCTCCAGGCGCCGCTGGCCGCCCAGGCGCCGGTGCAGCCGGTGGGCCTGCGCTTTGTCGATCGCGCCACCGGCCAGACCAGCTTTGCGCCCAGCTACATCGGTGACGAGACCCTGCTGGGCTCGGTCTGGCGCACCCTCAGTGCGCCGGCCATCGAGGCCGTGGTGCACTACGGCCCGCCCCAGCACGCCGACGGCCGCGACCGCCGCGACTGGGCGCAGGACCTGCACCGCGCGGTCGATGCGCTGCGCAAGGGCTGAAAAAACTCCTGATTTGATAGCTGCTACCGCTGGATTCCAATGGCCTGGAAGCATTTTTAATGCTCAAATCCTTGGAAACGTGACCACGTGGTCCAGCTGCGCCTGAATGCCGATCCAGCTGCCCACGCAGTGGTTGTGGTGGCTGGGCACCACGGCCATCACCGTCAGGCCGTTGGCCAGCTGCAGGGTGCACAGAAAATCCGCCCCTCGGAAGGAGCGGCGCACGATCTGCGCCTGCACTGGCGATTCGTCCACATGCACGATGTCATCCGCGCGCAGCAGCACATCGCATTCGCCGTGCGGGTAGCTTGCGGGCAGGGGGCAGTCGTGCAGGCCGCGCAGATCGCCCAGCGGGGTGCGCACAAGCACCTGGCCGTCCTGCTGCAGCAGCGTGGCCGGGCAGAAGATGCCGTGGCCGATGAAGTTCGCCACAAAGCGCGTGGCCGGGCGGTGGTAGAGGGTGTAGGCGTCGTCCCACTGGTGCAGGCGGCCCTGGTGCATCACGCCGATCACATCGCCAATCGCAAAAGCCTCGGTCTGGTCGTGGGTGACGAACAGGGCGGTGGCGCCCGCAGCTTTCAGAATGCCCCGCACCTCGTGCGCCAGGCGCTCACGCAGGTCCACGTCGAGGTTGGAGAAGGGTTCGTCCAGCAGCATCAGCTGTGGCTGGGGCGCCAGGGCCCGGGCCAGCGCCACGCGCTGCTGCTGGCCACCGGAAAGCTCGTGCGGAAAGCGCGCTTCGCTGCCTTCCAGCCCGACCAGGGCCAGCACCTCGGCCACGCGGGCGGCCTGGTCGGCCTTCGGGAGTTGGTGGATGCCAAAGGCCACGTTGCGGCCCACGGTCAGGTGCGGGAACAGCGCGTAGTCCTGGAACACCATGCCGATGCGGCGCTCTTCGGGTGGCACATTCCGCCCGGCGCTGCCCACGGTCTGCTTGGCGATGCGGATTTCGCCGGCGGCCACGGGTTCGAGTCCGGCCACAGCGCGCAAGAGCGTGGTCTTGCCACAGCCCGAGGGCCCGATCAGCACGCCAATGTCGCCCGCACGCAGGCCCAGGGACACGCCTTGCACGGCCGCTTGCGAGCCTCCGCCGTAGCGCACATCGAGTTGGGAGACCTCTAAAAACATGGCGGCATTCTAGGGCGGGGGGCTGCTTACAATGCCCCTCCCGGTCGCCGCCGCGCTGGCCGGTCGGGTTTCTTGCCGGTCCCCCCTCGCTTTCCCTCGATTGCCCACCTTGTCCCGCTGGATTGCCGCCCTTCGCGTTCCTGCCCTGCTGCTGTTGGCGGGCGTTCTGGCCTTGCCGATGTTGGCGCTGCTGGCCTCCTGGTGGCCCAGCGCTGCCGGTGAAGGTGCAGCGGCCACCGAGGTCTTGCGCGGCATGGCCGAGACCGTTTTGCCCCGCTACGCGCTGACCACCGTGCAGCTGGCATTCTGGGTGGCGCTGGGCGCTGCAATCGTGGGCACGGCGGCGGCGGCGGCGGTCACCTTGTTTGAGTTTCCCGGGCGGCGCCATTGGGAATGGCTGTTGCTGCTGCCCCTGGCGATGCCGGCGTACGTCACGGCCTATGCCTATACCGACTTTCTGCAGTTCAGTGGCCCGCTGCAGGTGGGCCTGCGCGAGCGCTTTGGTCTGGAAGGCCGCCTGCTGCCCGAGGTCCGCAGCCTGGGCGGTGCGATTGGGGTGTTCATCTTTGCCCTCTATCCCTATGTGTATCTGCTGGCCCGCACCGCCTTGGGCGAGCGGGCCGCGCACCTGATGGAAGCGGCCCGCCTGCTGGGCGCTCCGTTGTCCCGCCGCATTCGCACCATCGCTTTGCCGCTGGCCCGTCCGGCCGTGGCGGCGGGCGTGGCGCTGGTGTTGATGGAGACCCTGGCCGACTTTGGCGTGGCCAGTTACTTTGGCATCCAGACCTTCACCACCGGCATTTACAAGGCCTGGCTGGCCATGGACAACCGCATCGCCGCTGCCCAGCTGGCGACCATGCTGCTCGCGTTGGTGTTACTGCTCTTGCACCTGGAGCACCGCGCGCAGCGGCGCATGCGCTTTGCCGCCGTCAAGGGCCACGCGGCGCAGGGCGAGGCCCGCCCGGTGGTGCTGCGCGGTGCTCGCATGCTGCTGGCCTGGCTGGTGTGCGCGCTGCCGGTCGCCATGGGCTTTGTCGCGCCGGTGGCGTTCATGCTGCGCCCGCTGGCGGCCGATTGGTCGGTGCTGCCCTGGTCGGCCTTTCTGGAGTGGACCTGGCACAGCGTGCGCCTGGGGGGCATCACCGCCGCGTTGGCGCTGGGCGTGGCGCTGGCGCTGGCCTTTGCCCAGCGGCGTCTGGGCGATCCACTGACCCGGGGCGTGGTCCAGCTGGCGGGCCTGGGCTATGCCGTGCCGGGGTCGGTGATCGTCGTGGGCCTGTTGCTGCCGGTGGGCTGGCTGCAGGCGGCGGCGCCGGATTCGGGCATTGGCGCGCTGGTCACCGCGACCTCGCTGGGCATCGTTTGGGCCTATCTGGTGCGCTTTTGCGCGGTGGCGCTGCAGTCGGTGCAAAGCGGTTATGCGCGCATTCCCCCCAGCCTGGACGATTCGGCCCGCATGCTCGGCGTGGGCGGCGCGCGCCTGCTGGCCCGGGTGCATTGGCCGCTGCTCAAGCGCTCGACGGCGGCTGCGGCGCTGCTGGTGTTTGTCGATGTGATGAAGGAGCTGCCCGCCACCATGGTGCTGCGCCCCTTCAACAGCGACACCCTGGCCGTGGTGGCCTACCAGCTGGCCCGCGACGAGCGCCTGGGCGAGGCGGCTCTGCCCTCGCTGGCGCTGGTGGCCGTGGGGCTGGTGCCGGTGATCCTGCTCAGCCGCACGCTGCGTGGGCGGGAGTGAAGGGTGGCAATCGCCCCCTGGTGATTGCTCCTGAAAAAAGAGCATGCACCGCTGGTATTTATTGGTCTAGCGCCTTAAAAGATCCTGAATTTTCATCCGTGGGCGCGGAGGCTGCAGGCGCTTCCCCGGGCCGTAGCTGCATCGAAATCGCGCCGAACGGGCAGCGTGGCTCGCAGAGCGTGCAGCCGGTGCAGGCCTCGGGCTCACTCAACGTGGAAAACTTGCGCCAGCCTTGGGGCTGCAGCGACAGCAGCTGCCACGGGCAAGTGGGAACGCACCAGCCGCAGCCGGTGCAGCGCTGGGTGTCGATGACGGCAAGGGGGCGGGGCATGGGGCCGAAAGCGCCATGGGATGGGTGGGGGGATTGGTCCTCCGACAGGAATCACAAAACGGCTGCAAAGCCAGTATTCATGCGGGTTTGGCTATTGTGGTTTCTGGAAGTACCGTAAAAAGTACCGTATTCAAAAAACGTGACCCCCGATTATGGGCGTTTTGACCCGCTCCACTCGCCCCGCTCGATCAGCACCTGGGCGACTTCGCGCACGCGGTCCCAGCGGCCATGCAGCACGTGGACGGCCACCCGCTGGGCATATCCATGGGCTGCACTGCTCATGGCGCCGAAGGTGGGCTTGAGCATGGTTTCAGCCGCCTGGAAGTCCACTTGGTCGGGGTAGTAGATCGCGCCATCCAGCGGCAGGCCAGCGGCCAGGCGCTCGGCCACCACGCCAGCATGTAGCAGCGACACGGCGGTGCCCAGCAGCACACGCTGGTCGTCTGGGTCTGGGGGCGGTGCTGCAGCTGCCGCGCTGAAGTCTGCGGTCCAGCTCATCAGTCCATGCGTGGGGGTGGCGGTGGTGCTGGTGACTTGCAGACCAAGCCATTCGGCAATCACTTGGTGCCCAGCCTCATGAATGGCCACGGTGCGCAGGCAGTGGGCGGGGCGGTGGTGCGACTGCCATGGCCATGTGCGGCGCAGACTGTAAGGCGTGGGGAATTTGGGAAGGTCGCCGGCCAGGGCCGGTATCAGGTCGGTGGTGGTGGCCATGGCGTTGCAATGTGAAGGTGACCAGCTCGCCGCGATAGGAGCCAGGAGGCCTGCACAAAATTGTGCAGTCGGAGTTGCAATGTGAAGGTGACCGACTCGCCGCGAAAGGAGCGTCGCGTCCGCTGTCGGTCTTGCCAGTGGTGTCAGCCGCCACCACAGGCACGGTGCTGCCAGGCGATGCCCTCGCCCAGCGACTTTTTAAGGCGCAGGGGCCGGTTCAGGTGCTGGTTCCGGCTCAGGTGCTGGCGGCATGGCTACTGGCGCAGTTCCACCGCAGACGATGCCGATGCGGCGCACGATGGCGGCGGCGGTGTCGCAGGCCACCATGATGCCGATGCCGTCCGCTGCGGGGCTCACGGGTTTTGGCTCCACGCGCAGCGGTGTCGCGGCGCCGGCCAGGCGCAGCACGCAAATAGTCGGGCAGGCTTGACGGTCTGCGGTCAGATACCAGCGGCCAGAAGGCAGGGTGGCCAGCACATGCACGCCAATCTGGTCATCCAGGCCGGTCTCGCGCAGCAGGCGCCGTGCGGTCATTTCGAGGGTCGGCTCCACGATCAGGTGGCGGGCCTTGTTGTCGGATGGCAGGCCCGCAGAGGTTTTCTGAGTGCGCAGTACGCGCATGCCCTCACCGATGGCGTATTCGCTCAGGGCCTCGGGCACGATGTTGTCGCCAGCCGTAAAGACCGGCTGGCCATCGTCCAGGAGAGGATTCGATTCGAGGGCGTGTGCCACCAAGCGGGACTCCAGGCGCGCAGCCGTGGCACCTTGCAAGGCGATGGCCTGGGCGATGGCGCCCTTGGCATCGTTGATAACCGCCTGGCGCGTGATGGCCACGCTGCGGGCGTAGGTGTTGATTTGCACCTGGGTGCCGTTGGAGTCGCCAAAAGCGCGGCCTACTGGCAAGGCCGGCCCGAGTTCGCGGACCAGTTGCAGGTCGAGATCGCCGTCGAGTGTGAAAACGTTTTCTGGCTTGTAGTTCGGGACCTCCAGCACGCCACAAAAGCCCATGTGGTCGGCGGCGTCGCCAAAGGTGGAGAGCGTGATCTGGTGAACCGACTTGGCAACGGACCAGCCGAAGTCAGCAGTCTGCATGCCGCGCGCCATCACGGACATATCAGCTTCAAAGCTGGTCTGTGCGCGCTTGAGGGCGCCGGCTGCAAAGGCGATCTGGCGCAGGCTGGCTTCTTCGGCCAGGGGGTGTGCGTTGGCAGGGCGCTTGCCGGTGGCCAGGGCGAAGGCGTCAGGGGCGGCGGCCAGGATTTCTTTGAAGTGGGCGATCTGGGTCGGGTGGTAAGTGGTGGTCATCGGGGTTATTCCTTTCAATAGCCCCGATGGTCAGGCTTCCTGACTGTTTTCGCTGCGCGATCAGTTCAGCAGCCGATACAGCCAGCGGGCGGTGCTGGGCACTTTGTCGCCGGCCAGGTGGGCACGCCACAGGCAGCGGTCAACGGGGCCCAGCTGGTCGCCACTGCCACCGTGCTGCAGCCGTGGCCAGCTGCAGGACTGGAAGCGCTGGATTGCGGCGGCCAGCCGGCAGGCCAGCGGCCAGGGGCCGGGGCTGTCCGCGTTCAGGATGGCGGCGGCTTCGGCCAGGGCCGCATTGCGCGTCTTGACGCGGTGGTGACGGGTTAGGCCCATGGCTTCCATGTCCAGGCAGGTGTGGGCAGCAGTAGCCAGCCAGGCTTGCAGCTCATCGGGCCTTGGCTGGTCACCGGTGACCTGGCGCACGATCAGGTCGATGCCATTCATGGTCTGGCCTCCCTCATGCCGCTGGTGGCGTCTCTGACGATTTCCTCCAATGCTTGCCGGATGGCTTCATCGAGCATGTCGCTCACGCGCTCGATGCTGGCCTCGGCGGCCAGCACGGGTGCCAGTCGGTTGGGCAGCTGCATGAGGGCATCGCGCAGGCTGGAGATGCGGCTGGCCCACGCTGCGCGGATGGCGTCCACCCGGATCAGCTTCCCCTCCAGCTCGGCTTTGCGCATTTCGGCCATGGTGGCTTCGGCAATCTCGCGACGGGTGCGGGCGGCCTGGAAGTCTTCGGGCAGGCCGTCCGCCTCCTGGCTGGGCGGCGGCGCCTGGTCGTTGGGCGCAGGCTTTCGAGCGGCCACGTTCTGCCGTGCCTCCCGCCAGGCCTGGGCGGCCTCCACCGAATCCACAGGCATGCCTTGCCCCTTGAGTTTGCTGATTGTCTGTTTGGACAGGCCCAGCGCATGGCCGAGTTCGGTCTGAGAAATCATTGCCGGCCTCCACTGTCCACCCTCAATAGTCCACTGTCCACCGTCCACCCTTTTGAAACCCCACCCACTAGCGCGAGATCGGGGCTCGCATTACCCGCGTGCTTCAAGGCTTGGGAGGACCCGCGTTGTCTGACGGGAGCAGGTGCTGGTGGTGGCAGTGGCCTGGGTGGAATGTGACCTTTGCGGACTGCAGCGGTGGCAAGTACACCCCCCTGTCGACAAATAGACAAGATCGACAAGTTCGACTTATTCGACAAATGGCCTGCAGTGCTGGCAAGCGCCACCCCCTGTCGACAGATAGACAAGATCGACTTATTCGACAAATGACCCGCTTGGTCTGGAAGTTTTGGCAGCGTGCTGGGGTCATCTTGTCGATCTTGTCTATTTGTCGACAGGGGTAGCCCCGTGCTGTTGGTAGGTGTTTGATACATAAAGAAAAAATCTCTGAAAAATGCTTTAAGCGACAAATTCAGGTTGTCGACAAAATGGCTGGATTGACTTGGTAATGCTGGGTGGGCTTGCCCCTGGCGTGGCGGCGCTGGAAGCCCCGCAGCACTTCCATGGACTCCAGGCGCTCCAATGCCTTGGCAAGGCGTTCAACGGTGCGGAATCGCCCTTCCATGGCCTTCTGCGCCTCGCGCCGGGTGAACTCAGGCCGGCGCTCGCCGCGCACCCACGCCAGCACCGCCGCAGCGTCTGCATCGATCTCGTCCGCGCCCAGCAGGGCAAAGGCGGCCTTCGCGTGGTCGATCAGCAGCCAGGCCAACTCGATGGTTCTGGCCATGGTGGCCAGCCGTACGCGCTCGGCATGCAAGCCCACCTCGGCCAGCTCCATCAGCGCAGCGATGCGGGCCACCGCGCCGGGCAACTTGCCGCACCAGTCCGTCATGCTGGAAAACGCGCCGCCCTCGGCCATGCCGTCTTCGATGGCCTGGGCAAAGTCCAGCCACATCTCGCGGGCCTCGGGGTCGAAGCCCAGACGCTTGGGCTTGCCCAGCTTGTCGCCGTGGCCTTCCAGCAGCTCGAACAGCTTGCGCTCGTAGGTCTCGCGCACATGGGCCGGGATCGTTTGACGGGCGCGCACATCGCGCCGGCCCACGTTGCTCGGTGGCATACAGAACAGGAAGCGGGCCAGCAAGCCACTGTCGCGAAAGCGCCGGCTCTTGGCGGTCTCTGCCATCACGCCAGGCTGCAGCAGCAGGCCAAAGGACAAGGCCGGCTTGTCGCAGTAGGCGCTGCGGCCCGCCCGGTCCACGCGCAGCGGTGTGCCGGCGTGGCCTTGTAAGGCAACGTCGAAGTTCGCCGCCCCGCCGGTGTAAAGCCCGGACAGGATCAGGAAGATGCCCGGCTCATCGGACAGCACCGCCATGCGCTCGCCGTGATCCACCAGCAGGTTCTGCAGGCGCTCTAGCGTCACATCGCCCACGAACAGGCGGGGGGCGCGCACCTCCTCGGGCAGGTTCAGTTCCTCCTGCTCGATCTGCGCCGTGATGTCGGCCCGCTCCTTGTCGCTGCCCGCCTTGGCTGCATCCTGGCGCAGGCGCTCTATGCGTTTCTCGCCCACGGTGCGCAGGGCGTTTACCCTGGCAATCTCGCGCGCCATGCGGTCACGCTGCAGCTTTTCCCAATGCACCAGTGGGGCCAGCACGGCAGACATGACGGCAGACTTTCGCGATGCGCTGGGCACTGCCGCTGACGCCCACAAAGCCAAGGGCTCGGTGTAGTCGTCATCGAATGGGGCTACCTCAAAGCGGCGTTGCAGCACCGTGCCAAGCACGGCCAGGACCATCATCACGGCCATGCCGGGTGCTGTCTGAGTGCTGGCAGCAATCGCCCCGGCCATGTCCGCGCACCAGCTGGGCAGCACGTCCGCCGTGATGGGTGGCGTTTGCAGCTGACCGGGCAGGATGGGCGCCGGCCAGTCGTCGGTGCTGGCTGCAGCAGCCGGGGCAGGCGCTGCGGCCTGGGCGCCGTCGTGCAGCTGGTCCGGTCTGACGGCGGCGTGTACCGCGTCGAGCACGGCCTCCAGCCCGCCCGCTTCGGCCAGGTCGTTGAAGTCGCCCGCGAAGGCGTTTTCTTCCAGGGTGGGGAATGTGGTGCTGGCCATCATGCGCGTGCCTCCCACAGACGGGGCACCGCCACCACGCCGCCCACCGCCCGCGCTGCCTCCACGGCGGCGCGCAGGCCCGGATTGCCAGGGGTGGCGGTGTCGTTGTCCGCGCACAGAACGAACTGCAGGCCGGGGAATTTGCGCCGCAGCAGCGATGCCACCGCCTGCAAATTACCAGCGGAAAAGCACACGGCCACCGCCTCGCCCGTCGCCTGGTGCAAGGTGGCGCCAGTCGCAAACCCTTCGGCCAGCAGCATGGATGCGCTGGGGCGGCCAATGGGGCAATAGCAGCCCTTGACCCGCCCGCCCGTCAAAAACCGCTTTTTGCCGTCCGGGTAGATGAACTGCAGGTTTTGGAGCGTGCCCTCTACATCGCGCAGCGGGATCAGTAGTGCCTCGCGCAGCACGCGAGCGCCGTAACCGCGCACGCGCTTTTTCTGCAGGTAGGGGTGGGCATCGGTGGCGGGCCTGGCGCGGTCCCACAGCCGGGTGGCTTTGGCACGGGCTTCGGCCTGCTTCGCTGCGGTCTCCGCTTCCAGTTGCGCCTGGGCAGCTTGGCGGGCCTGCTTCACAGCCTCGCGGTCGATTTTGCGCAGCTGGTCCCAAGGCTTTGCCGTCCAGTGGGCGGTGATGCCGGTCTTCCAGCTGCCGAAGCTGGCCGAAGCGCAGGCGCCATCGTCACGGAAGACGATCCAGCCGTTCAGGCTGCCGGGCTTGTCGCCCGCCACGCGAAAGCGCTGCAGCCGGCCACCGCCCACCAGGTCCAGGGGCTTGGCAGGTTCCAGGCCCGCATCGCGCAGGGCGTCGTGAATGGTGGGGTTATTGGCCATGCGCGCCCCCTTCCATGCCAGACTGCGCCGCCACTTCAACGCGCCGGGCGCCCACCTGATAGACGCCTGGCAGTACGTCCATTACGTGCTGGGCGCCGGCCAGCGCTTCATCCTTGGTCGCGTACAAGTTCGGGCGTGCCAGGGTCAGTTCGATGGAATCGGCGCGATCCTCTCGGGTATCGAGAAAAACCAGGGCCTGCCACATCACTTTGGTGGTGGTACTCATGTCGCACCCCCTGCCACCATCGCCGCCTGGGCGGCGGCCAGCAGCGCCTGGGCCAGGGCCATGGCGTCTTGCGGCTGCAGGTGCATGCCGATGCTCAAGTGCGTGGATTCGTCCAGCAGGGCCACGGAAACTTTGCCGCGCTGGGGCTCTGCGATGACTGTTGCGAAGCGGCCAGCGGTGCCGTGCAGGTTGATCGTGCTCATGGTTTTGCCGCCTTTCCCATGGCTTCGATCAGCTCCTCCAGTTCTTCGGCCAGGCGGGCGCAGGCCCACAAATAGCTGTCTTTGTGGTCTTCGCACATGGTGTGGAATGCCTCACGGCTGCCGCCGAAGGTGTGTTGCAGCATGGCATGCAACTGAGCAGACACCATGGCGGCCTGGTCGTGCAATGCAATCTGGTTTTTGCGGCTCATGGCTTATTCCCCCCCGTTTTCTGATGCGACAAGTGAGCACTCATGCGCCGTGCCCATGCTTCATCCTCGTAGCCGTCGCCGCTTTTTTCGGCCTCGTGGCCGATGGCGTTTTCAGCGTCGCCAACAATGTCGCGGATCGATTCAAAAGCCCGTGCAAGGTGGAAAACGCTGGCGTGCCCGCTCGGCGCCTCCAGCGCTTGCAGTGCCAGCGCGGCCAATACGTCGATGCGCTTGAAGGCGTTTTGGGCTGTGTAGTCCATGTAGCGGATGGCCCCTTTCAGCTCGCTGATTTGGTCGGCAATGTCTTGGGGGGTGGGCTGTATGTTGCTCATGCGGCCACTCCTTCGCTGGTCAGGCTGGAAGCGCGCTTGAGGGCGCGGGCGGCTTGGATGGCGCGGCCGGTGGCGCGGTGCAGGTCGGTGGGGGTGCAATCGCTGGTGCGCAGCAGGCGCAGCGCGGCGGCCAAGCTATTGGTGGCGGCCAGGTGCAGTTGGATCAGGTCGGGGGAGGTGGGAAGCGCGCCATCGTTGGCGGCGGGGGTGGTGTGCGCAGCAGGGCGCACCAGGGCAAATGCCTGGGGCATGGTAAAGGCTCCGTTACAAGACTTAGAAGCCACTCGAAACGCCATCACGCGTAACGGGTGGGCAAGATGTTGATGACACGGGTAACGCCGTGCGGCCATCCTCACGGGTAGGCCCATCTTGCCCAAAACCATGCGGGTGCTGGCTGGCCAGCATCCCCAGAATTTGGACATGACAAAACCCCGCTTATCGGTGGGGGTTGCTACCGCGTTACCAAAGATGTCATCACACATCGGGCCTTTCGGCTTGGTCGCGAGTGTACGCGAAAAAATGGGGCTGTGTGGCATGGTGTGGTGGTGGTTTTTGAATGGGTGGTGTGGTGGTGGCCACGGTGCGGCGCTATCGGTCGCACAGGGCGTTCAGCACGCCGATGACGCTGTGCCAGTCGCTGAAATAGCGGCCACTGCCAAACTGGTTCAGCACGAAGATGCGCCGGCCAGCGGTGCGGCCTTGGTGCAGCTCGTAGCCGTGTTGGGCAAAGCGCTGGTGCGCCTCGGCAAAGGCCTGAGCGCTGGGGGGCTGGTCTGGTAGAGTTTTGGCCCGTGTGGTGGGGCTTGTCCGGCGTGGTGGCTGGGCAGGCCCTTTTTCTTTGGGCAGGTGCAAGGTGTGGCGGCCCGCCACGGTGCGGGCAGTGGCTGCAAAGATGCTGTGCATGGCCTGCCCCTTAGCCCTGGGGGGCTTGCTGACGCAACCAGGCGCGCACGTCGCCCACACGCCAGCAGGTGACGCGGCTGGAGAGCTTGATGGGTTGTGGAAAGGTCTGCGATCGGACCCTTCGCCACAGTGTTGTGGCGCTGAAGGGGAGGATGGGAGCTTGAGGGCGATCAGTGCGCTTTGGAACCAGCTGGCTCTCGCGGATCAGCGCATCGTCGGGGAGGAGGTCGAAGGGTGTGGTTTGGTGTGACATTGTTTGCCGTTCAGTGATGCGAACAGCTGCAATGTCCAGGTTTGATCAGCTCTTTTGAAGCCTGTTTGCTGGCAGGGTGTGCAGCCTGCCGGCAGGGGTTACGGTGTGCCGGCAGACTGTAGTTTTTTCCACTCACCCACCCAGTTGCGGGCAGTGCGGAATTTGACTGGGACCACTTTCCCAGCAATAGCCTCTGCGGCTGCGTCCATGCTGGTGAAGCCGCCCATATTGGAATCTAGCCATGTGAACACTTCGTTTTTGAGGGCACGGTTTTCCGCATGGCGTGCGGCAGCCGCTGCACTACCAATGGCAGAGCGCGCTGAACGCGTTATTTCATCCGGCACCTTTTCGGTAACGATCAGCATCCGTGTGGCCTCTCCAAAGTGAAACATTGATGATTTCAGGTTCGTAATGGAAAAAAGATGCTCTGGAAATGTTTCCATGACAAGGGCTTCTCGATAGGCGGCTCCTATAGATATGAGCGCCCGCCTTGGAATGTCTGGGCAGCGACTGCATACAGCATCAAGGAATGAATTTGCAGATTCAGACGCCTTTTGAAGCTCTTGCAACTCATCTTCATCGAAAGCTTTTGGTCCACACACGTCTAGCAGCTCCAATGCGTGAAGATCAAACGCATAGGCCCTCAGAAATGGCGGATCAATACCAAAGCGACTCAATAAAAAGTCATCGAATTCGGCCAGTGTTTCCGCTGCGACTTTTGAAAAGTCAACTTCCATACGTTCCCTGTCACGCGCCCCGATGAAAAGACCACGCCGCCCGGTCAGGGTGTCCGGGTGTTTGCCGGGGTTAATTACTCCC
>CAYZPX010000053.1:0-15057 GCA_964480105.1 uncultured Burkholderiaceae bacterium
TGATGGCCTGCGCTGCGGCAATCGCGTAATCGCAAGGCTGCGGATCGCCAGGGCCGTTGGACAGGAACACGCCATCGGGGTTCATCGCCAGCACTTCGGCCGCAGGGGTCTTGGCAGGCACCACGGTGAGCTTGCAGCCGCGTTCGGCCAGCATGCGCAGGATGTTCTTCTTGACACCAAAGTCATAGGCAACGACGTGGAAACGCGGTGCCGTCTGCTCGCCATAGCCTTCGCCCAGCTTCCATTCGGTCTGGGTCCAAGCGTAGGACTGGGCCGTGGTCACAACCTGGGCCAGGTCCAGGCCCTTCATGCTGGGGGCCGCTTTGGCGGCGGCGACGGCTTCGTCGATGCGGGCCTGGGTCACGGTTTCGCCAGCCTTGAGACCGACAATGGCACCGTTTTGCGCGCCCTGGGTGCGCAGCAGGCGGGTGAGCTTGCGGGTGTCGATGTTGGCAATCGCCACCGTGTTTTCGCGGACCAGGTACTGGGACAGGGTCTCCGAAGCACGGAAGTTGGATGCCAGCAAGGGCAGGTCTTTGATGATGAGGCCTGCTGCATGGACCTTGTCGGCCTCGATGTCCTCGGCATTGATCCCGTAGTTGCCGATGTGCGGATACGTGAGGGTCACGATCTGCTGGCAGTAGCTAGGGTCGGTGAGGATTTCTTGGTAGCCGGTGAGGGAGGTGTTGAACACCACTTCGCCGACGGTGGTGCCGGTGGCACCGATCGAGTTGCCGATAAAGACCGTGCCGTCTGCAAGCGCCAGAATGGCGGGCGGGAAGTTTCCCTGAAGAGACAAGAGCACTGGGTTCTCCGGAAGGGTTACGGTCGCCCTGCGCCTGCGGCCACTCGCAAACGAGTGCCAGCGGCTGCTCTCAGAAGGGTTGTTGCTTTGGGGGCGGTCGGGCGACGCTGTTGCGAGAAAAGCCCCCAATTATAGCCCCGGGACGCGTGTTTACCCTGATTGTTGCAGTGCAACAGCGTCGCGCGCAAGGCTGCTGTCAGCTTCCCGGAAGGCGCGCCGCGCCTGTTTCAGCGGGTGGCCACGCTGGCGTGCAAACAGATGGCGGCGGCGGCGGCCACGTTCAAGGACTCTTCGCCGCCCGGTTGGGCAATCCGGATGTGCTGGCTGGCCAGGGCCTCCAGCGCTGGGGAGACGCCCTGCCCTTCATGGCCCATGACCCAGCCGCAGGGCCAGGGCAGGTGGGCCTGGTGCAAAAGGCCTCCCTGGTGGGAACTGGTGACCAGCCAGGGCAGATCCAGCGCCTGCAGGTCTTCCACGGCCAGCCCTTCGACCAGGTGCAGCCCGAAATGGGCACCCATGCCAGCACGCAGCACCTTGGGCGCCCACAGAGCGGCAGTGCCCTTGAGCGCCAGCACCTGGCCAAAACCAAACGCCGCCGCACTGCGCAGGATGGAGCCGACGTTGCCGGCATCCTGAACGCGGTCCAGCACCACCGCGGGCAGACCGGGCCGGGGCATGACCTGCCCAGGCAAAGGCATGACATAGCCTATTTGTGCAGGAGACTCCAGGCCGCTGATGCTGGCAAAGACCGCATCAGAAAGCACTATCACTTTAGGAGCTGCTTCCGCCCATTTTTTGGGGGCTAGAGGCCAAAAAGACTCCGAAAATACCGCACAGAGGGGAGCATGGCCTCGGGCCAGGGCGGCCCGACACAAGTGATCGCCTTCCAGCCAGAGACGGTCCTGCTTGCGGTAGGCCGTGGTGTCTTGCGCCAGGCGGCGCAGGTCCTTGACCCAGGCGTTGTCGCGCGACTGGATATGGGTGACTGAAGGGGCGGCAGGGGCCATGGGTAAGAACTCAAACGCGGTGCTGGGCACGGGCCACCGGAGCGAAACTGCGGCGGTGGTGAACAGAAGGCCCCAGGGCCTGCAAGGCCGCCAGGTGCATGGCCGTGCCGTAGCCCTTGTGGGTGGCAAAGCCGTAGTCCGGGTGGTCCTGGTGGATCTCTCGGCACCAACGGTCACGATGGACCTTGGCCAGGATGGACGCGGCCGAGATGGCAGCCACCAAGGCGTCGCCTTTGACCAGGGCCTCCGCAGGAATGTCCAGGATTGGCAGGCGGTTGCCATCAACCAGAACCCGGCTGGGCTTGAGGCGCAGACCCTCGACAGCCCGGCGCATGGCCAGCAAGGTGGCTTGCAGGATGTTGAGGCGGTCAATTTCTTCGACGCTGGCCTCGGCGATGCTGCAGCACAAGGCCTTGGCACGGATCTCGTCGTAGAGGGCTTCCCGCCGGGCGGGGCTGAGTTTCTTCGAATCGGCCAGCCCATGAATGGGCTGGCATTCATCCAGGATGACGGCAGCGGCGACCACCGGCCCCGCCAGAGGGCCACGCCCGGCCTCGTCCACGCCAGCCAACAGACCAGGCGCGTGCCAGGGAAGACAAGCCTGAACCGCGTCAGACACCGAGGACCGTCTGGATCGCATGGGCCGCCAATTGGGAGGTGTCACGCCACAGGCGCTGGTGCAGTTCGGTGAAACGCCGATCAAGGTCCTGCAGCCTGGCTGGATCACGCTCCCGGGCATCGAGCCAGTCCAGCGTGGCAGCGCTCAGGCGCTCGGGGGTGGCCGCCTCCTGGAGCAACTCCGGAACGACGAAGGACTCGCACAGGATGTTGGGCAGCCCCACCCAGGGCTGCAGCTGCTTGCGGCGCATGAGGCGCCAGCTCCAGGGGTGCATGCGGTAGGCCACCACCATCGGGCGCTTGAAGAGGGCCGCCTCCAGGGTTGCGGTGCCGCTGGCAATGAGGGTGACATCGCAGGCCGCCAACACTGTGTGGGACTGTCCGGTCACGATCTGCACCCGCCCTGCCAAGCCAGCCTCCTGGACCAGCTGGACCAGCCGGGGCTGGAGTGCGGGCACCGCAGGGAGAACGGCTTTCAGGTCGGGACGGGCCTGCAGCATGTGACGCACCGCCTGCAGGAACACCGGAGCGATGTAGTGCACCTCGGCCGAGCGGCTGCCAGGCAGGACTGCCACGACCGGATCTTCTGGCGCGAGGCCCAGCTGCGCCCGGGCCGCACCACGGTCAGGAACCATGGGAATGACGCGGGCCAGGGGGTGGCCCACATAGGTGGCCGGAATACCGTGGCGTTCGAGCAGCGCAGGCTCAAAAGGGAACAGGCACAGCACATGGTCTGCGCTGCGCTGGATTTTTTCGACCCGCTCGGGCCGCCAAGCCCAGATGGAGGGGCAGACGAAGTGCACAGTTTTGACGCCTTGCGCACGCAGGGCGGCTTCCAGGCCCAAATTGAAGTCAGGGGCATCCACACCGATGAACACGTCCGGACGATCGCTCAGCCAGCGCTGGCGCAGCTGCTTGCGGATGCGCAGCAGCTCGGCCAGGCGACGGACCAACTCCCAGCTGTAACCATGCACGGCAAGGCGGTCGCAAGGCCAGAGCGCCTCAAAGCCGCGCTGGGCCATCTGCGGCCCGCCAATGCCCTCGGCGTGCAAGTGCGGCCAGTCGGCCCGCAGGCCATCCAGCAACAGGCCTGCCAACAAATCCCCGGAAGTCTCGCCCGCCACCATGGCGATGCGTGGCGCTGTCTGCATCCGCCCGCCTTTCAACGTGCAATGCCTGTGGTGGCGCCGTCCAGGAAGGCCTCGACCAAGGCGATGTCTGGCGCGGACTCGGGCAGTTGTGCAGGCAGGGCCGCAATGGCGGCACGCGCCTGGGCCAGCGTCAGTCCCTGACGGTACAAAAGTTTGTGGACCTCGCGAATGGCCGCAACGCGCTGCTCAGAAAACCCACGGCGGCGCAAACCGACAAGGTTGACGCCGCGCACCGTCAGGGGATTTCCATCCACCACCATGTAGGGTGGAACGTCCTTGCCAACATGGCTGGCGAAGCCAACCATGGTGTGGGCCCCGATGCGCATGCGCTGCAGTACGCCCGTCAACCCGCCGACGGTGGCCCAGTCCCCCACTTCCACGTGGCCCGCCAGGGTGGTGTTGTTGGCCAAGGTGGTGTGGTCGCCCACCCGACAGTCGTGGGCGATGTGTACGTAGGCCATGATCCAGTTGTCATTGCCAACGGTGGTCACCCCCTGGTCCTGGACCGTGCCGGTGTTGAAGGTGCAAAACTCCCGGATGGTGTTACGGTCGCCAATGCGCAGCTCGGTCGGCTCGCTGGCGTATTTCTTGTCCTGGGGTGCGGCGCCCAAGGAGGCGAACTGGAAAATCCGGTTGTCCTGGCCGATGGTGGTGCGCCCTTCGATCACGCAATGCGCACCGACCGTGGTCCCAGCGCCCAGTGTGACCTCCGGGCCGATGACCGCATACGGCCCGATGGCAACGCTCGGGTGCACCGAGGCATGCGGATCAACGACAGCGGTCGGATGGATCAGGCGCACAGCGTCGTTCCCAGCAGCATCAACCAACGGCACGCATGGTGCACATCAGCTCGGCTTCGCACGCGACTTCCTCGCCCACGGTCGCCACGCCCTTGAACTTCCAGATGCCGCCCCGCACCCGGTCGATGGTGATGGTCAGCAGAAGTTGGTCGCCTGGCTCCACCGGACGCTTGAAGCGGGCACCATCAATGCCGACAAAGTAATAGATGTTGTTTTCATCGGGCACCTGGCCCATGGCATCGAAAGCCAGCAGGCCCGCCGCCTGTGCCAGGGCTTCGAGGATCAGGACACCGGGCATGACGGGACGGCCCGGAAAGTGCCCCATGAAGTAGGGCTCATTGAACGTGACGTTCTTGATGGCCTGAATGCGGGTGTTGCTTTCCAGCTCAATCACCTTGTCCACCAACAGAAACGGATAACGGTGCGGCAGTTGCTTGAGAATGTGGTGGATGTCCATCATGGCTGTTCTTGTGTTTTGTGGGTTGCGCGCAAGGCCTGTTCGAGTGCCCGGATGCGGTCACGCAGCGCGTGCAGTTGTTTGAGCGTGGCAGCGTTCTTCTCCCACTTGGCGTTTTCTTCCAGAGGAAACACGCCAGTGTACTGGCCTGGCTTGGAGATCGAACGGGTCACGACCGTGGCCGCAGACACATGGACTCGATCGGCCAGTGTCAGATGCCCCAGGACCGAAGCTGCACCGCCCACAGTGCAGTGGGCACCAATCGTCGTACTTCCCGCCACCCCGGCGCTGCCTGCCATGGCGGTATGGCGGCCGATTTTCACGTTGTGTGCAATCTGAATGAGGTTGTCGAGCTTGACGCCATCCTCAATCACCGTGTCGTCCAGCGCACCCCGGTCAATGCAGGTGTTGGCCCCGATTTCCACGTCGTCACCAATGCGGACAGCCCCGAGTTGCTCGATCTTGAGCCAGGTGCCCTGTACGGGTGCAAACCCGAAGCCGTCGGCCCCGATGACCACCCCAGGATGCAGGATGCAGCGCTGGCCGATCTGGCAGCCTTCGGCAACGGTCACACGGGACTTGAGGACAGTCCTGGCACCAATGCGGGCACCACGCTCGACCACGCACAACGGACCAACCCAGGCGGAGGGGTCGACCACCGCTTCGGGGTCCACCACCGCACTGGGGTGAATGCCCACCGGGGGTGCAGGGGTGTGCTGGCGCCGCCAGTATTGGGTTGCCCGGGCGAAATAGGCATATGGGTCGTCAACCACAATGCAGGCGCCTCGGGCAGCCGCAACCGATCGAAACGCGGGGGCTACGATAACGCAGGCAGCCTGTGTCGTGTGCAGCTGTGTCTGGTAACGGGGGTTGCTGAGAAAACTCAGTGCGCCGGGACCTGCCGTCTCCAGGGGCGCAATGCGGGTGAGCAGGATGTCGGGATCGGCGTTGAGCAGTTCGCCACCCAGGGCGTCCACCAGTTGGCCCAAACGCACACTCACACGCCCCCCGCTTCGCACATGGGGTTACTTGCCCGCCGAAGCGTTTAAAGCCTTCAGCACCTTGTCGGTAATGTCGTGCTTGGGGTTGATGTAGACGGCCTCTTGCAGGATCACGTCGTACTTTTCCGCCTCGGCCACCTGCTTGACCACCTTGTTGGCGCGGTCGAGCACCTGTGCCAGTTCTTCGTTCTTGCGGGCACCCAGGTCTTCCTGGAACTCACGGCGCTTGCGCTGGAAGTCCCGGTCCTGGTCCACCAGCTGGCGCTGGCGAGCGGCCCGCTGGCTCTCAGCCATGGTGGGTGCGTCGCGCTCGAATTTGTCGGTGTCGGCTTTGAGGCGGTTGCCCAAGTCAATCAGGTCTTTTTCACGCCGCGAAAATTCCTGCTCCAACTTGGCCTGTGCGGCCTTGGCGGTATTGGCCTCGCGGAAGATGCGGTCAGTATTGACAAAGCCAGCCTTGAATTCTTGGGCTTGTGCGAAACCGGCAGTGGCCAGGGCACCCCACACCAGGGCCAGAGAGAAATGGCGAGACAAAGACATCATTAGAAGGAAGTACCGATTTGGAATTGCAATTTTTGGATTCTATCGCCGGCAAATTTGCGGACGGGCTGAGCAAAGGCCAAGCGTAAAGGACCCAGCGGTGAAATCCAGCTCACACCCACGCCGGCAGAAGCCCGCATGACGCCGAAGTCCACTTTTTCATGCTCGGCAAACACATTGCCCACGTCAAGGAACGTGAACATGCGCAGGGTCCGGTCGTTGCCAGCACCGGGGAACGGGGTGATCAACTCCGCATTCAGCGTGACTTTTTTGGGGCCGCCCAGCCAGGAGCCGGTGATGTCCCGCGGTCCCAGGGTCCCCTGGTCAAAGCCACGAACAGAACCCAGGCCACCGGAGAAGAAATGCTTGAACACCGGGAAAGGCCGGCCATTCAGGCCCTTGCCGAGCCCCAGTTCGCCGTTGAAAGCCAGGGTGAAACGACGGTTCAGGGGCACGTATTGCTGGTACTGGTAACTGGCGCGGACATAACGGGCATCGCCAGCCACAGACCAGTCGGAGTTCAAGCGCTGGAAGCGGCCCTTGGTGGGCGCAAGGGCACTGTCCCGGTCATCTCTGGACCAACCGACCGTGAGGGGCACCGTCTGACTGGTGGCGCCATACATGTCAGCATAGGCCAGGTAAGCCGCGGGAATGTTGGTACCCGCCTTGATCTGGGTCTGCTCCAGCCCGCCACCGAAGAAAACCGTGTCCACCTCGGTGAAGGGGACACCGAAACGCACCGATCCCCCGGTGGTGATGAGCTGGTAGTCCCCCCCCTGAAACTGGAAGGGACGGTCGGTGCGGTGGTAGAAGTCCAAAGTACGGGAAATGCCCGACTGGGTGAAATACGGATCGGTGGTGCTGAGCACCAGGGTGCGACGGTATTTGCTGGTGTTCAGGTCGATGCCGACGTAGTTGCCCGAACCGAGAAAGTTCTCTTGCCGGATGCCAAACGAAAACACCGCCTTCTCGGCACTGGAGAATCCGAGGCCCAGTTGCAGGGAGCCGGTGGGCTTTTCCGCCACGTTGATGACGAGATCGACCTGGTCGGGAGAGCCTGGCACTTCCTGGGTTTCGACATTGACTTCAGTGAAAAAGCCCAGACGGTCCACGCGGTCCCGGGAGATGCGGATCTTCTCGCTGTCGTACCAAGAGGCCTCGTACTGGCGGAACTCACGGCGCACCACCTCATCGCGGGTGCGGTTGTTGCCGCTGACCTGGATGCGGCGCACGTACACGCGGCGGGTCGGTTCGGCCTGCAGCACGACAGAGACGCGGCCCTGTGCACGGTCGATGTCTGGAACGGCCTCAACACGCGCAAAGGCGAAGCCGAAACGGCCGAAAAACTCGGAGAATGCCTTGCTGGTGTCGGCCACCTGGTCTGCGTTGTAAGGCTCGCCAGGCTTGATGGTGACCAGGGATTTGAACTCGTCCTCGCGCCCGAGAAAATCTCCTTCCAGGCGGACATTGGAGACCACGTAACGCTGGCCCTCGGTGACATTGATCTGGATCTCGATGTCCTGCTTGTCAGGGGAAATCGTGACCTGGGTGGAGTCAACGCGGAACTCCAGGTAGCCGCGCTGCAGGTAGTACGAGCGCAAGGTTTCAATATCTGCATTCAGCTTGGCACGGACATAGCGGTCGGATTTGGTGTACCAGCTCAGCCAGCCGCCAGTGTCCAGATCGAACAGTCCTTTCAAGGTGGATTCACTGAACGCCTGGTTGCCCACAATGCGGATGGCTTTGATCTTGGCAGGCTCACCTTCCACGACGGTGAAGCTGAGGTTGACGCGGTTGCGGTCAATGGGCGTCACGGTGGTCACCACCTCGGCGCCGAACAGGCTCTTGTTCAGGTACTGGCGCTTGAGTTCCTGCTCTGCACGGTCGGCCAGGGACTTGTCGAAGGGCCGGCCCTCGGCCAGACCCACATCCCGCATGCTTTTCTTGAGGGCGTCCTTGTCAAACTCGCGGGCACCTTCAAAGTTCACGTCGGCAATCGTCGGGCGCTCTTCGACCACAACGACCAGCACATTGCCATCGGCTTCGAGGCGCACATCCTTGAACAGGCCCAGGGCAAACAAAGTGCGAATGGCAGCCGCCCCCTTGTCATCGTTGTAGGCATCGCCAACCTGGATAGGCATGGAGGCAAAGACAGTACCAGGCTCGACCCGCTGCAGGCCCTCGATGCGGATGTCCTGTACCTGGAAGGGCTCCAAAGCCCAGGCCATTTGGGTCGAAAGCAACACGGCCGCAAGCGCGGAGCCCGCGCGAATGCCCAGACGTTGGAAATGTGTGTTCATGGATGAAACCAAAGCCGCGCCCGCAGAAGCGGTCGCCAATCAGCCAAAAAGCCGGGAAAAATCGTTGAAGAGGGCAATCGCCATCATGGTGAACAGGATGGCCACGCCGCCGCGCTGCAAGGCTTCTGCGCATGCCTCGGACACGGCCTTGCCGGTGACCCCCTCCCAAAGATAATACATCAGGTGCCCCCCATCCAAAACCGGCAAAGGGAGCAAGTTCAGCACCCCCAGGCTCACGCTGATCAGGGCCAGAAACACCAGGTAGGACACCAGGCCCAGGTGGGCCGAACGCCCGGCATAGTCTGCAATGGTCAGTGGCCCGCTGAGGTTCTTAAGGGAGGCTTCACCGATCACCATGCGACCCATGACCTGCAGGCTCATGGCGGACACCTCCCAGGTGCGGACCAGCCCCTGCCAGAGCCCATCCCACAGGCCGTGCTCCACCGTGACCATGGCAGGGGGCGATCCCACATAGGCACCAATGCGGCCAATGGCCTGACCCTCTTCCTGGTGCACCTCGGGTTTGACGGTCAGGACCAGGACGCGGCCATCGCGCTCGATGCGCCAGGGCTGGGAAAGGGGCTGCTGTCCTTGCACCGACTGGCGGATGAGTGCACGCAAGTGCAGGCCGTCACGGACCGGAACCTCGCCGACTTGGACAACCACGTCGTTTTGCTGCAATCCCGCCTGTTGCGCAGGGCTGCCGGGACGGACCTCTCCGAGACGTGGTTCCGTCCAGGGGCCCTGGACACCGATGTGGCGCAGCAACTGGGCATCGGCGTCGCGGCTTTCAAGCGCTGACAGGGGCAGGGTCACCGTGCGTCCCTGGGGGGCCTCCTCGGAGCGGACATGCATTTGCACCGCATCCCCTGCCAAGGCAGCCTGGGTCAGGAGCCAGCGCAAATGCTCAAAGGACCGCACCGGTGCCATGGCCTGGCCTTCGCGGGCCAGGCGGGCCACCCATTCACCACCGCGCAGGCCAGCGCGGTAAGCAATGGAATCGGCGGGGGGGCTGGCCAGGCGGGCCACCGGCTCCTGCACACCCGCCCAGTTGACAACGGCATACAGCAGGACCGCCAGCAGCAGATTGGCCACAGGCCCCGCGGCCACGATCGCCGCCCGTTTGCGCAGGGGCTGTTGCGTGAAGGCCAGGTGTCGCTCGGCCGGGTCCACCGGGCCTTCGCGCTCGTCCAGCATGCGCACGTAGCCGCCCAAAGGGAACGCAGCCAGCACAAACTCGGTCGGCGAGCCCTGGGGCTGCCAGCGCAGCAGGGGGCGGCCAAAACCCACTGAAAAACGCAAGACCTTGACCCCACAGGCCACGGCCATGCGGTAGTGGCCGTATTCATGTACCGCGATCAAAAGCCCCAAGGCCACAAGAAAAGCCAAGACCGTCGTCAACATCCGCGACTCCCTTCAGGCGAGGTGAACAACACGCACTCAGCGCTGGTGGCGCGCCACCGTCTGCTCGGCACAGCGCCGGGCCTGGGCATCCAGGGCCAGCAGGTCCTCCAGCGTTTGGGGTTCTGAGGGCAAGACAGCCGCCAAAGTTTCCAGGTTCACGGCGTGGATCTGGTCAAAGCGGATACGTCCCTCCAGGAAGGCGGCCACGCCCACCTCGTTGGCAGCGTTCAGCACCGCCGTGGTGCCGTTGGCAGTACGCAGGGCCTCCCAGGCCAGGGGCAGGCCGGGGAAACGCTCGGGATGCCCGCCCTGGTCCAAGGCCTCGAAGGTCATCGCAGACAGGGAGCGAAAATCCAGCGGGGCAGACCCCGAAGCCATCCGCTCCGGCCAGGACAGGCCATACGCAATCGGCACGCGCATGTCGGGCGTTCCCAGCTGGGCGACCACCGAACTGTCACGGTACTGGACCATGGAATGCACCACACTCTGAGGGTGGATGACGACTTCGAGGCGCTCGGGCGGCAGGCCAAAGAGGTAACGGGCCTCGATCACCTCCAGCGCCTTGTTCATCATGGTGGCAGAGTCCACCGAAATCTTGCGCCCCATGCGCCAGTTGGGGTGCGCGCAGGCCTCCTCGGGCGTGACGGCATGCAGGGTGGCGGGATCGCGCGTGCGAAACGGACCGCCCGATGCGGTGAGGATGATCTTGTCCACCCGGCTGGACCAGGTGCTCGGGTCCTCGGGCAGAGACTGGAAGATGGCGGAATGCTCGCTGTCGATGGGCAGCAAGGTGGCGCCCCCGGCACGCACGGCGGCCAAGAAGACCTCGCCGCCCACGACCAAGGCTTCCTTGTTGGCCAGCAACAGGCGCTTGCCCGCCCGGGCTGCGGCCAGGCAAGGCGCCAAACCCGCTGCGCCAACGATGGCGGCCATGACGGTGTCCACCTCAGGGTCAGACGCTATCAATTCAAGAGCTGCCTCCGCTTGAATTACTTGGGTTGGAAGCCGATTTTGCTCAATTTTTTCTGCCAGCAAACGGGCGTGGGCTGGACTCGCCATGACGACGTAGCGGGGGCGAAACTGCGCGCACTGGGCCAACATCGCGTCCACCTGCGTGGCGGCGCTGAGGGCAAACACCTCAAACCGTTCGGGATGGCGGGCCAGCACATCCAGCGTGTTGGTACCGATCGAACCGGTGGAGCCCAGCACCGTGACGCGTTGTTTCATAGAGACATCCAGGAAGTCAGGCACATGGCCAGTGGCAAGGTGGGCAGCAAAGCATCGACCCGGTCCAGCACACCGCCATGGCCGGGGAGGAGCTGGCTGCTGTCCTTCACCCCGGCGCTGCGCTTGATCAGCGATTCGACCAGGTCACCGACGATGCTCAGGGCCACCATCACGGCCAGGGCCGCGACCATGGGCAGGGGGCCCAGGGTGGCGATGCGCTGGTAAAAGCTCAGGGTCTCAGCGCCGGCATGCACCTCCAGCGCAGACCAGGCCAAGGCCAGAACCAGCACCCCGAGGCAGGCGCCCCACACCCCTTCCCAGGTTTTGCCGGGGCTGATCGAAGGCGCCAGCTTGCGGCGGGTGAACCGTAGCCCCAAGGCGCGGCCCGCGAAATAGGCAAAGATGTCCGCCGCCCAGACCAGGGACAGGACCGACAACAGGAAATGCACTCCCAATTGGCGCGCCTGGGCCACGGCCAGCCACGCCAGGCATAGGGCCAACAGCCCCCCCAGCAGGCGCACAGACATTGGAATCAGAGCCCAGCGGGCGACGCCCGCACGCAACATCCATCCGCCCCACAAGGCCCAAAACACGGCGCCTGCGGTCCAAAGCCCGCGCAGAGACTGGTCCAGCCAGCCGGCGCCCACTGCAGCCAGGCACAGGGCAGCGCAGAGCCCCCCCCAGGCCCAGGCGGCGGGTACCGGCAGGCCATTGAGGCGCCCCCATTCCCAACCCGCCGCGGCGATGAACACCAGCATCAGGCCGGAAAACACCCAGGGCGTCCCGAAAAACAAGGCGGGCAGGAGCACGGCCAGCAAGGCCAGGGCGGTCAGAATGCGCTGTCGCAACATGGCCAGGGAAACCTGTGTCGGTTAGTCCGCGACCGTCTCGGACGGAACGCACTGGGTTTGGAGTTGCTCAGACGTCTTGCCAAAACGGCGCTGGCGCCCCTGGTAGGCCGCAATGGCTTCGTCCAGGGCCTTTTCGTCAAAGTCTGGCCACAGGGCAGCACTGAAATACAGCTCGGAATACGCCGCCTGCCACAGGAGGAAATTGCTAATGCGCATCTCGCCACCAGTGCGGATGAGCAAATCCGGGTCGGGCACATGGGCCAGGGCCATCGCAGCATTCAGGCTGTGCTCGGTGATGGGCTCTCCGCGCTGCACCAAGGACTGTGCAGCCTGGGCGATGTCCCAGCGTCCGCCGTAGTTGAAGCAAATGTTCAGCACCAGCTTCTGGTTGGCAGCCGTCAGTGCTTCGGCCTCGCGCAGGCCCTCGCACACTTTGGGCGACAGGCCGGCACGGGCTCCGACGAAATGCAGGCGAACGCCCTGCGCATGCATGGCCGGCACCTCACGGGCCAAGGCCAAGGCCAGCAGCTCCATGAGGCCGGAGACCTCCTCCGCAGGACGCCCCCAGTTTTCCGAAGAAAAGGCAAAGACCGTCAACGCAGCAATGCCGCGCTGCGCGCAAGCCTGGACACAACGGCGCAAGGACTGGACGCCCTGGCGGTGCCCAGCCAAGCGCGGCAAGAAGCGCTTGGTGGCCCAGCGCCCGTTGCCATCCATGACGATGGCAATGTGACGGGGCATCTGCACGACAGCGCTCATCGGCAGGCTTCCAACCCAGAGGGAATCAAGCAAGACATTCCACGGCCTCAAACGGCCATGATGTCTTTTTCCTTGGCTTCCACCAGGGTGTCGATGGTGGCAATGTGCTTGTCCGTGAATTTCTGCACATCGGCCTCAGCGCGCTTCTGGTCGTCTTCGGACGCCAGCTTTTCCTTGACCAGCTTCTTCACAGCCTCATTGGCATCGCGGCGCAGGTTGCGGATCGCGATCTTGGCGTTCTCACCCTCATTGCGGGCGAGCTTGGTCATTTCCTTGCGGCGCTCTTCGCTCATGGGCGGCATGGGGACGCGGATCAGCTCGCCCAGGGAAGCCGGGTTCAAACCCAGGTCGCTTTCACGGATCGCCTTTTCGATCTTGGCAGCCATGTTCTTTTCCCAGGGCTGCACGCTGATGGTGCGCGCATCCAGCAGGGACACGTTGGCGACCTGGCTCAGCGGCACCATAGAGCCGTAGTACTCCACCTGAATGGTGTCCAGCAGGGCCGGGTTGGCACGGCCGGTACGCACTTTTTGCAGGTTGTTCTGCAAGGCCACGATGGACTGGTCCATCTTGGCTTCGGTGGTTTTCTTGATGTCAGCGATCGTCATTGTTTTCTCCAGGGCCTGCTCGGAAAGCACTGCGGCAAGCGGCCGGCCTCACAAATGCACCAGGGTGCCTTCGTCTTGCCCCATCACCACGCGCTTGAGGGCCCCATGCTTGACGATGGAAAACACCCGGATGGGCAGGTTCTGATCCCGGCACAGCGCAAACGCCGTGGCATCCATGATGCCCAGGTTGCGGGACATGGCTTCGTCAAAACTCAGCGTCGTGTAGCGGGTGGCGCTGGGGTCCTTGTTCGGATCGGCGGTGTACACCCCATCCACCTTGGTGGCCTTGAGGACCACTTCGGCACCAATCTCGGCCCCGCGCAGGGCGGCGGCGGTATCGGTGGTGAAGAAAGGGTTGCCGGTGCCCGCGGCAAAGACCACGACCTTGCCCTCTTCGAGGTACTGCAAGGCCTTGGGCCGGACATAGGGCTCGACCACCTGGTCGATCGCGATGGCCGACATGACCCGTGCGGTCAGGCCCTGCTTGTTCATCGCATCGGCCAGGGCCAGGGCATTCATGACCGTGGCCAGCATGCCCATGTAGTCGGCTGTGGCCCGGTCCATGCCCACGGCGCCGCCAGCGACACCGCGGAAAATATTGCCCCCGCCGATCACCACGGCGACCTGCACCCCCATGCGGGTGATTTCAGCCACCTCTTCCACCATGCGCACGATGGTGGTGCGGTTGATGCCAAACGCATCGTCGCCCATGAGCGCCTCCCCAGACAGCTTGAGCAAGATGCGCTTGTGGGCCGGGGCAAAGGCGGTCATGGCTTTCTCCATAGGGTGATGAGACAGGGGCTTTTGGCGGGGAACGCTCAGGCGGCGGCCTTGGCGGCAGCGACTTGTGCAGCCACTTCGGCGGCGAAGTCGTCCACCTTCTTCTCGATGCCTTCGCCCACGACGTACAGGGTGAAGCCCTTCACGGTGGTGTTGGCGGCCTTGAGCATGGCGGCCACGGTTTGCTTGCCATCGGCGGCCTTCACGAAGACCTGGTCCGCCAGCGAGACTTCCTTGAGGTACTTCTGCACGGCGCCGTCGATGCGCTTGGCGGTGATTTCGGCGCTTTGTGCGGGCTTGCCGGCAGCGACCAGTTCCTTGTTGGCTTCGTCGGCCTTGCCTTCGGCAACCGAGCGCTCCTTGGCGATCAGCTCGGCGGGCACGTCGGCGCTGGTCAGGGACACGGGCTTCATGGCGGCCACGTGCATGGCCACGTCCTTGGCAGCAGCGGCATCGCCTTCAAACTCGACGACCACGCCAATGCGCGAACCGTGCAGGTAAGCGGCCAGGTTGGAGCCACTGAAACGCTTGAAGCGGCGGAACGACATGTTTTCGCCGATCTTGCCGATCAGGCCCTTGCGGACGTCTTCCAGCGTGGGGCCGAAGCTGTCTTGCTCGTAAGACAAGGCGCCCAGGGCTTCGATGTCGGCGGGATTGTGCTCAGCCACCAGCTTGGCGGCGGCGTTGGCCATGGCGATGAAGCTGTCGTTCTTGGACACGAAGTCGGTTTCGCTGTTGACTTCGATCAG
>CAYZPX010000054.1:0-14898 GCA_964480105.1 uncultured Burkholderiaceae bacterium
CCCGTCAGGGGCAGGGTGGGGCGCTGGCGCTGGCGGCGGTGCCCACCTTTGCCACCCGCTGGCTGATCCCGCGCCTGCCGCAGTTGGCGCAGCGGCACCCGGACATCGTGGTCCACATCGAGACGCGCACCCGCCCGTTTTTGTTTTCCGACAGCGGCTTTGCGGCTGCGATCTATGCCGGTACGCCTGAGCAGGTTACCAACTGGCCCGGCACCCAGGCGCAGCTGCTGATGCACGAGGACGTGTGGCCGGTGTGCAGCCCCAAATTGCTGGAATCGGCCATGGAGCGGGGCCGGGGTCGCGCCTACCAGCCTTTGTCGGCCCAGGCCCTGGCCGAATTGCCGCTGCTGCAGCAAAGCACCCGGCCCTATGCCTGGCGCCAATGGTTTGAGGCCCAGGAGGTGGATGCCCCCAGGGCGCTGGACGGCCCACGCCACGAGCTGTTTTCGATGCTGGCCGTGGCGGCGGCCCATGGCTTGGGCGTGGCGTTGATTCCGCCGCTCTTGATCGAGGAGGAGCTGGCCCGGGGCGAGCTGGTCGTCGCCTGTCGTGCCCCGCTGGGGGGCGAGCGCCGGGCCTATTACCTGGTCACGCCGGCGCCACAGGCCCCGTCGCCGGTGCTGACGGCGTTTGCGGCCTGGCTGGCCGAATGCGCGGCCCAGGTGCCGGCGCACACCGCGCACGGTTGAAGTCCGCTGCCTCGGTGACCCGCCGCGGGACGGCCTGGCGGGTATGCTGCAAGCCTCCTGCCCCAAGCGCCCATCGCCATGACTGTGACCTTGCTGCCCGCCCTGTCTCCCGACCAGCTCTACACCGTGTGCGATCCCACCGCGCTGGGCTTTGCCGACACCCGCGGGGTGGATGGCATTGCTGCCGCCGACCTCCATCCCCGCGCGGCCGATGCCTTGCACCTGGGGCTGGAGATGGCGCACCCGGGTTACAACCTGTTCGTGCTCGGCGACACCGGCAGCGGCCGCCACGCGCTGGTGGAGGACTTGCTGGCCGACAAGCGCCGCAACGGCACCCGCCCCAGCGACTGGTGCTATGTGAACCACTTTGCCGATGCCTCCCGCCCGCGCCTGCTGCGCCTGCCCTGTGGCCGGGGTGCGCAGTTGCGGGACGACATGCAGGCCTTTGTTGACCAGCTCACCCCGGCGATCAATGCAGTGTTCCAGAGCAATGAATACCGCCAGCGCATTGAGGCCATGCAGCAGGAGGGCAAGGAGCGCGAAGAAGCGGCGCTCAAGGCCGTGGGCGATGAGGCGCGCGCCGTGCAGGTGGGCCTGATCCGCACGCCGCAGGGCTTTGCCTTCGTCCCCTTGAAGGAGGGCGATGCCCCGCTGATGCCCGAGGCGTTCGAAAAGCTGCCCACCGAGGCCCAGCAGGCCTATGCCGACAAGATCCACCACCTGCGCGAGCGCCTGCACCAGTGCATGAACGCGTTCCCGCGCTGGCGCCAGGAAACGCTGAACCGGATCAAGCAGGCCGGCAGCGAGGCGCTGCGCACCACCGTCAAGCACCTGATCGACGACCTCAAGCCCCGCTATGCCGATCTGCCCGAAGTCCAGGCTTTTCTGGATGCCGTGCTGCAGGACATCTCGGACAGTGGCGAATCGCTGCGCGCCTCCTCCCACAGCGAGGGCGACACCGAGACCACCACCTACTCGGGCTGCGGCACACGATCCCGAGTTCGGCCAGCTGTTCAAAATCAACGCCGACCTGGAAAACGACCTGCCCCGCACCCCCGAGAACGAGCGGGTCTGTGCCCGCCCGTCTGGCCAACGATGCCCAGCGCCTGAGCCTGCAAACCCAGGCGCTGGACAACCTGCTGCGCGAGGCGGACCACGTCGCTGCCGCCGAACAAGCGGAACTGCTGGAGCGCCAGCACCTGGACGCCGCGCTGGATGCGCAGCGCCACCGCCATGCGCGGTTGCGCGAGCGCCATGCCGAGCAGATGCTGCGCGGCCAATGGCTGCTGGACACCGAGGGCGCGCAGGTTGGCCAGGTCAATGGCCTGGCCGTCGTGTCGCTGGGCGAGGGTAGCTTTGGCCACCCGGTGCGCATTACCGCCACCGTGCGCCCCGGCGAGGGCGAGGTCCTGGACATCAAGCGCGAGGTCAAGCTGGGCGGCCCCATCCATTCCAAAGGGGTGCTGATCCTGTCGTCCTATGTCGCTTCGCGCTATGGCCGCCATCTGCCGCTGTCGCTGCGAGCCAGCCTGGTGTTCGAGCAGTCGTATGGCGGGATTGAGGGCGACAGCGCCTCGGTGGCCGAGCTCGCCGTGCTGCTGTCGGCCATCGGCGACCTGGCGCTGCGCCAGGACCTGGCGGTGACGGGATCGGTCAATCAGCATGGCCAGGTCCAGCCCGTGGGCGGCGTCAACGAAAAGATCGAGGGCTTTTTCGCGCTGTGCGCCGCCCGGGGGCTGACGAGCCAGCAGGGCGTGCTGATCCCCGCCAGCAACGTCTGCCACCTGATGCTGCGCCCGGAGGTGGTCGAGGCCGTGCGCGCCGGCCGCTTCCACGTCTGGCCGGTGCAGACGGTGGACCAGGCGCTGGAGCACCTGACCGGCCTGCCCACCAGCGCCATCGACGCCCAGGGCCACGCGCCGGAGGGCAGCGTGCAGGCCCGCGTGCTGGCCGGCCTGCGCCATGGGCAGCAGCGCCGCCAGGCCTTTGCCCAGCCGCCCAAGACCCCAGGCCGCACAAAGCGCCGGGATCGACCGGCCAAGCGCTGATCCTTGGCCGATTGACGCGCTAAATCACTCTTGTTTTGATAGCTAGTACCGCTGGTGAAATAAGGCCTGGAGGCCTTTTGGACTATTTTTCAGCGTCTGCCAGCCGCTTGAGCTGGTAGAGCGCTTCCAGCGCCTCGCGCGGGCTCAGGCTGTCGGGCTGGATGGCGGCCAGCGCGCTTTCCAGCGGGCTGGGCGCAGTCATTTCGGGCTCGGGCGGCGGGGCGAACAGGTCCACCTGCGGCTCGTCCACGCCGGCGCGTGCTTCCAGTGCCTCCAGCGTGTGGCGGGCGTGGTGCAGCACACTCGCCGGCATGCCGGCCAGCTTGGCGACCTGGATGCCGTAGCTGCGGCTGGCCGGGCCGGGCTGGATTTCGTGCAGGAAGACGATGTCATGCCCTGCCTCGGTCGCGCTCACATGCATGTTGACCGCGTGGCGGGCCTTGGCCGGCAGCTCGGTCAGCTCGAAGTAATGCGTGGCGAACAGCGTGAAGGCCTTGGTTTTGTCGTGCAGGTGGCTGGCAATGCCGCTGGCCAGCGCCAGGCCGTCAAAGGTGCTGGTGCCGCGGCCGATCTCGTCCATCAGCACCAGGCTGTGCGGCGTGGCGGCGTGCAGGATTTGCGCGGCCTCGGTCATCTCCAGCATGAAGGTGGACTGGGCGTTGGCCAGGTCGTCCGCCGCGCCGATGCGGGTGTGGATGGCGTCGATGGGCCCCAGCCGACAGCTGCTGGCTGGCACATGGCTGCCCATGCTGGCCAGCAGCACGATCAGCGCAACCTGGCGCATGTAGGTGGATTTACCGCCCATGTTCGGCCCGGTGATGATCTGCAGCCGTGTGTTCGGATTGAGCCGGGTGTGGTTGGCGATGAAGGCGCCGCTGGAGGTTTCGGCCAGCCGCGCCTCGACGACGGGGTGGCGGCCGGCCTCGATCTCGATGCAGGGCTGCTCCACGAACTGGGGGGCGCACCAGTTCAGCGTCAGCGCCCGCTCGGCCAGGCAGCACAGCACGTCCAGCTGGGCCAGGGCCTGCGCTAGGCGGGTCAGCGCCGGCACATGGGGCTGCAGCTGGTCCAGCAGTTGCTCGTACAGCCATTTTTCGCGTGCCAGCGCCCGCTCTTGCGCCGACAGGGCCTTGTCCTCGAAGGTTTTCAGCTCGGGCGTGATGAAGCGCTCGGCGTTCTTCAGGGTCTGGCGGCGGCGGTAGTCCTCGGGCACCCGGTCCAAGTGGCTGCCGGTGACTTCGATGTAGAAGCCATGCACCTTGTTGAACTGCACCCGCAGGTTGGGGATGCCCGTGCGGGCGCGTTCGCGGGTCTCCAGGTCCAGCAGAAAGCCGTCGCAGTTGCTCTGGATGGCGCGCAGCTCGTCCAGTTCGGCGTCGAAGCCGTGGGCGATCACGCCGCCGTCGCGCACCAGGGCGGCGGGCTCTTCCAGCAGCGCGCGCTGCAGCAGCGCCACGGCTTCGGTCGGTGGCTGCAGCTGCTCAAAAATTTGGGCCAAATAGGGATCTAGAGCCCTGTTTTCCAGCGCTATGTGCTCTGTTTTTAGGAGCGTTTTCCCCAGCGCGACCAGTTCGCGCGGGCGCACCTGGCGCAGCGCGGTGCGGGCGGTGATGCGCTCCACATCGCTCACGCCCTTGAGCGCGTCGCGCAGTTGCTGCCAGGGGCCCGCCTGGAGCGCCGCCGTGGCGGCCAGCCGTTGCTTGGCGGCGCGGCGGTCGCGCTCGGGCTCCAGCAGCCAGGCCTTGAGCAAGCGGCTGCCCATGCCGGTCATGCAGGTGTCGAGCAGCGAGAACAGCGTCGGGCTGTCCTCGCCGCGCAGGGTCTTGACCAGCTCCAGGTTGCGCCGCGTGGCCGGGGGCAGGGCGATCAGCGCATCGTCCCGCTGCACCTGCACGCTGTGCACATGGCTCAGGTGGCGGCCCTGGGTGTGCTCGGCGTACTGCAGCAGGCCGGCGGCGGCGGCATGGGCCAGGCCCAGGTCCTGGGCGTCCCAGGCGTGCAGGCTGGCAGCGCCCAGCTGTTCGCGCAATTTGCGCTCGCCCAGGGGGCCGTCGAACTGCCAGTCCGGACGCGGGCCCAGGGGGCAGGTGAACACACCTTGCTGGCGCAGGGCGCGCAGCTGCTGCTCGAAGCGCTCGGTCACGCCAGCGCTGTAGATCAGCTCGCTGGGGGCAATCCGCGCCAGCCAGGGGCCCAGCTCGTCGCTGGCACATTCGGCCAGCAGGACCTTGCCCTGGGTCACGCTCATCCAGGCCAGGCCGCAGCGGCCACGACCGCCCGGGTGCACCGCCAGCAGCAGCGATTCGGTCTTGTCGGACAGCAGTTCCGTGTCGGTGAGCGTGCCGGGCGTGACCACGCGCACCACTTTGCGCTCCACCGGGCCTTTGCTCGCGCCGACCTCGCCCACCTGCTCACAAATCGCCACCGATTCGCCCAGTTTGATCAGCCGGGCCAGGTAGTTCTCCAGCGCATGAAACGGCACGCCCGCCATCACCACCGGTTGGCCCGCCGACTGGCCGCGCTGGGTGAGTGTGATGTCCAGCAGCCGTGCGGCCTTCTCGGCGTCGTCCCAGAACAGCTCATAGAAATCGCCCATGCGGTAGAAGACCAGCGTGTCCGGGTGCTGCGCTTTCAGGGTGAGGTATTGCGCCATCATCGGCGTGTGGGCCGAGAAATCGCCACTGGCGAGCAGTTGGTTCAAGGTCATGGGCGGGGCACGGAGGGCTTGCGTTCAAAGCCCGCGATTGTCTGGCAAACCGGGTCCGCTCGAACGGTGGATCCCTGCAAAAAGAAAGCCGGCAAGGGCACAAGGCACCTTGCCGGCTTGGTGTGGCCAGGCAGGGCCTGAGGCTTCAGGCACCCGCTGCGCGCACCTGGGGATCAGGCGAAGTTGGCGGCCACGAAGTTGTCCACGTCGTTGCCAGCGCCCAGGTTGGCGGTGCCAACCAGGGTGACCTTGGCGTTGTTGGCGGCCGCCGCGTCGTATTCCACATAGAAGATGTGGACCGGTGCGCCGTTGGGCAGGGTCGCTGCGTTGGTCGCATCGGCTTCCACGCTGGCCAGGAGCACGTACTTTTCGCCCACTTCAGGCACTGCGAAGACGCCGGTGGTACCGCCAAACTGCGTGCCAATGAAGCCTTCGGTGACGGTGCTGCCGTCGGTGGTTTCTGTGGCCAGCACCTTCAAGGTGGCGATGGTTCCGTTGGCGAAGTTGGTGGCGGTCAGATCGGAGACCAGGACGTTCACGGTGTCGTTGAGTTGCTTCCCGGTGATAGGGCCGAGCAGACCAGTCACGCCACGGCCCACTGTGCTGAGCAGGCCGCCCTGGCTCAGTGCGGCATCCATGTCGTCCTGGGGTGCTGCATCTGCATCGGTCAGCGTGGTGGTGATGTTGCCCAGCAGGTAACCCAGCAGGCCGCCACCGCCAGAGGTCACTGTCAGAAGGGGGGCATCATATTTCACGGTGGCGGTGCCCAGGAAGGCCGTGAAGTTCATCACATCGCCACCCACGCCGGCCTTGAAGTCCTGGATCTGGTCGACGCCGTTGAAAGTGCCAGTGCTCTCAAAGAAGAAAGTGTCCACACCGGTACCGCCAGTGATGGTGTCGTTGCCGGCGCCACCCACGAGGCTGTCTGCACCCGGGCCGCCATTGAGCACGTCGTTGCCGCCCAGTCCGCCCACGACGTCGTCACCGTCGCCGCCCAGCACGGTGTCGTTGCCGTCACCACCGATCACGGTGTCGTTGCCCAGGCCACCGTCGATGCTGTCGTTGCCGCCAGCACCGTTGATGGTTTCGTTGCCTGTACCACCGTTGATGACGTCATTGCCAGTGCCCCCGGGCAGGCTGTCGTTGCCCGTGCCGCCGGTGATGGTCTCGTTGGGCTGGTCGGTTACGGTGATGGTCAGCAACTGGGTGTCGCTGTTGCCCGCCAGGTCGGTGACCTTGACGGCCACGGCGTACTCGGGGGCGTGGGTTGCGCTTTCAAAATCCGGGGCCTTCTTGAAGCTGAGCACCCCCGTGCTGGCGTCAATGGTGAAGAAATCGATGTCGGTGCTGGTCGCCAGGCTGTAGACAAGCTTGCCGGTGTCGCTCACATCGGCGTCGGTCGCCGTGACCGTGGTCACCGGGCCAGTACCGTTTTCGACAAAGCTGATGCCCGCAGCGCCGCCGCCGCCGTTGCTAGTGATGACTGGCGGCACGTTGCTGGGCTGGACCTGGACATTGATGGTCAGGGTCTGCGTGTCGGTACCACCAAACTGGTCTGCAACCTTGACCACGACCACATAGCTGGTGTCCTGAGTGAGGGCGCTGGGCTGTGTCTTGAAGGTCAGTGTGCCGGTGCCGGCGTCGATCTGGAAAAGCGCGGCATTGGCGCCGCCTTCGATGCTGTAGGTCAGCTGGTCGTTTGGAGTCGGGTCGGTGGCGGTGACGGTCGTGACCGCAGCCGTGCTGGTTTTCTGGTAGTTGATGCTGGCTGCGTCGCCGCCACCGTTGCTGGTGATGGTCGGCGCCTGGTCGCTTTGCACTTCGTTCTTGACGGCAATGGTCAGGGTTTGGCTGTCGGTGTTCCGGGCACTGTCTGTCACCGTGACCGTCACCGCATAGTTGGTGTCTACGGTCACGTTGGGGCGGGCTTTGAAGCTCAGCACACCTGTGATGGGATCCAAGTTGAACAGGTCGGCATTCGTGCCAGTCAGCGCGTAGCGCAGGACTTCACCCGAGGTGTCCGTGGCGGTCACGGTGGTCAGCTGCAGCGCAGAAGTCGTCTCGTTGAAGCTGATCGTGGCGGTGTCGCCACCGTTGTTGCTGGTGATGACGGGCGCGCGCAGGATGCGGTCGCTGGTGTCGGCGATCTGGGCTTTCAGGTCCTGGAAAAGGGTGATTTGGTCCTGGGCGTCGGTGCTGGTCAGGGTGATCTTGCTCAGCAGGGCGCGCGCAGCCGCTGCATCGGCGTCACCGCTGAATGTCACGTTGAAGCTGAAGCCTGTCGCGAAGTTGGGGTCGGTGACGGGGCGGCCATCCACCACTTCGGTGAACTGGTTTGCCAAGGTGATCCGTTTTGCCACCAAGGCCTTGTCATCACCCTGGGCACCGTTGAACAGGTCCAGCACCAGGGAACCAGCAGTGATCCGGCCGGCCTTGAATTCATTGGTATAGAACTGGACGCCTGGCTCGTCGGCAGGGCGGCTGAACAGGTTGTTGTACATGCCACGCACCACGCCCTCGACGTTGTTGGCGTTGATCAGCGTGTAGAGGTTGGAGCCCGCTGGGCTGCCAGGGAAGTACAGCTGGGCCGCTTCCGGGCTGTTGGCGAAACTGTCAATGATGGCGTTGAGGTTGCCGCCGTTCTTGTCCAGTTCGTCGGCCCAATACAGCAGGCCTTTGGGATCGGCAGGGCGGTTGTAAAAAGCAACATAGACGCTTTGAACGGTGGCGATGGATTGTGTGCTTGCCATGGTCGGACTCCAAAAAAAGACAGCGGCCTGCTGTCAGGCGCAGTGGGAGGCTGGATTGAACAATCCATCCCCCTACAAAGAGCTCGGATTATCTCAAACTGGGCTCGACCCAAGAGGCCCGCAGGTGCAAGCAATTGTTTCTGTTCTCGCGTCACCTGGGTGACCCAGGCTCAGGGGCATCCCTCATGCGGCCCCTGGGTTCGCGCAGTAGGCTGACGGCATCTCACTTTCTCTGGATGTCCTGACCCATGCGCCACCATGCCTTTTGGCCCGCCCGGATGCCGTATTCCCTGACCCCGCCCGCCACCTCGCTGTGGGAGAACCTGGCCATCAGCGCCCGGCGCTATCCCGACAAGGCAGCGATGGTGTTTCTGGGGCGCAGCACCAGCTATCGCACGCTGGCGGACCAGGTCGAGCGCCTGGCCGCCTACTTGTATGGCCTGGGCGTACGCAAAGGCGATCGCGTGGCGCTGGGCATGCAGAACTGCCCGCAATTGGTGCTGGCGCATTTCGCGATCCTGCGCGCCAATGCGGTGGTGGTGCCGGTCAACCCCATGAACCGGGCCGACGAGCTGGGCCACTACATCACCGACCCCGACACCCGCGTGGCCATCACCACCGCCGACCTGGCCATGGAATGGGCCAAGGCCGATGCAGCCTTGCCCGAATCCCAGCGCCTGCAGCATCTGGTGGTCACGGAGTTCACCGATGCCTTTGACCCGGTGCAGGCGCAGCAGGAACTGACGTTTCCGGCCACCTGGACGGACTGGCTGTTGGCCGAGCACCCCTTGCCCAAGCTGGCCAGCGGCCAGGTCCACCGCTGGACCGAGGCCCTGGCCCGCACCGACGCCGCGCCGCCGCACGAGGTCGGCCCCGACGACTTGGCGGTGTTGCCCTACACCAGCGGCACCACGGGCCTGCCCAAAGGGTGTATTCACCCGCACCGCACGATCATGCACAACGCGGTCGCCTCGGGGCTGTGGGGCGGCAATTGCTCGGAAACCGTCTCGCTGGTGGTGGTGCCCATGTTCCACATCACCGGCATGGTGGTCGGTATGCACGGCGGCATTTACCACGGAGCCACGATGGTCATCATGCCGCGCTGGGATCGGGACGTGGCCGGGCAGCTGATCTCGCGCTATCGGGTCACGCACTGGGCCAACATCCCGACCATGGTGATCGACCTGCTGGCTTCGCCGCACTTTGAGCGCTACGACCTGTCCAGCCTGCGCTACATCGGCGGCGGCGGCGCGGCCATGCCCCAGGCGGTGGCGCAGCGCCTGCTGGACCTGTTCGGCCTGCGCTACGTCGAGGGCTATGGCCTGACCGAGACGGCGGCCCCTTCGCACAACAACCCGCCCGACCGGCCCAAGCAGCAATGCCTGGGCATCCCCTACCTGAGCACCGATGCCCGCATCGTCGACCCCGAGACACTGCAGGAAGTCCCTCAGGGCGAATCGGGCGAAATCGTCATCCACGGGCCGGAAGTGTTCGATGGTTACTGGAAGCATCCCGAGGCCACGGCCCGGGCGTTCTTCGAGCTCGATGGCAAGCGGTTTTTCCGCACCGGCGATCTGGGCCGGGTAGACGAGGAGGGCTACTTTTTCATCACCGACCGGCTCAAGCGCATGATCAATGCCTCGGGTTTCAAGGTCTGGCCGGCCGAGGTGGAGGCGCTGATGTTCAAGCACCCCGCGATCCAGGAAGCGTGCGTGATTGCCGCCAAGGACAGCTACCGGGGCGAGACCGTCAAGGCCGTGGTGGTGGTTCGCGCCGGCCATGAGGCTACCCAGGCCGAAGACATCATTGCCTGGTGCCGCGAGCACATGGCGGCCTACAAGGTGCCCAAGATCGTGGCCTTCGCGCCGTCCCTGCCCAAGAGCGGCAGCGGCAAGGTGATGTGGCGAACCTTGCAGGAGGCAGAATCCTTGCCGTCTGGCACCTGACGCCCGTTCCCAGGTGGCGGGCTCAGAGGCTGCCCGACGGTGGCGCAGTCTGCGCTGCAGGCTCTCGCGCCTGGGACAGGTAGTGCGCAATGCGCCAGACATGGTGGCCGGTGCGCTCCAGCCAGCGGTAGGCATCGGCCTTGGCCAGGACGTCTGCCGCCAGGCCTGGCGCTGTCGCTGCACCTTCGAGCAGCGCATGGCGCATTTGCTGGGACAGGGTCGTCAGGCCCACGGCGTGCAGTTCGATGTCGGGCAGTTGCAGCGGCAGGCGCAGAGTGGCCAGTCCCTCCGTAGCCAAGTGCAGGATGCGCTGGCTGTGGTCCAGGGCCCAGCGGTGGTCCGGGGCGGTCAGATCGATGTTGGCATGCACCATGTCGTTGAGCCGGGTATGAAACCGCAGCAAATGGTCGGTCGCATGCAACTGGGCGATGCGCTGCCCCACGGCGCGGTGGTCGTCGGGGGACAGCTCGATCCGGCTCACAAAGCGGTATTCCTCATGGAGCGAGCGGTGGATTTCATGCAACCGGACCGGGGACGCCGCCACCCCCGTCAGCATGTCGCCATACAGTTGCAGCAGCCCCTGTGCCGATCCCTCCAGGGCGCGTTGTGCGGCCTCCAGCGCCACGGCAGGGATGGCCAGCAGGGAGTCGTCCAGGCGCTGGTGCATGCCCTCGTCCTTTTCGGGCAACAGGCGCTCGACCAGCGCGGCAAACTGCGGCACCAGAGGCAGGAACAAGACCACCCCCAGCCCGATGAACAGGGTGTGGAACGCCGCCAGGCTGGTAGCGCCGGGGTCCAGGCCTGCATGGGTGCCCAGCCAGTCGATCACCCAGAACAACAGGGGCAGCAGCACGATGGCCAGCACGCCAGCCACCGCGTTGAACAGGACATAGGCCAGCGCAGTGCGCTTGGCGTGGATGGTGCCACCGATGGTCGCCAGCACGCCGGTGAGGGTCGTACCAATCGCGGCCCCCACCACCAAGGCCGACGCCTGCTCAAAATTGATGGTGGCGGTGTGCAGGGCCGTCAGCGTGGTGGCAATCGCGGCCGAGGAAGATTGCAGCACGGCCGTCAGGGCCAGTCCGAACAGCATGGTCAGCATCCGCGCTTCGTAACCCCCCATGGGCAAATCGGCCAGGTTGAACACCGCTGTTACCCCCCGCATGCCATCCTGCAGGGCATTGAGGCCGACAAACATCATCCCGAAGCCGGCCAGTGCCATCCCCAGCGCGGCGCTGCGGCCCTTGGACATCAGCTTGAGCAGCGCACCCGCGCCGATCAGGGGCATGGTGTAGAGGCCCAGGTTCACTTTAAGTCCCAGTCCAGCCACGATCCAACCGGTGGCCGTGTTGCCCAGGCTGGCGCCGATCAGCACCCCCACCGCCTGTGAAAAGCTGATCAAGCCTGCACTGACAAAACCGATCAAGGTAACCGTGGTTGCCGACGAGGATTGCACCACCACCGTTGCCAGCGTGCCTGAGACAAAGGCCGTCGCCGGTGTGCCTGTGAACCGGGCCAGGGCCCTTTTGAGCGCTTCCCCGCCAAAGGCGACCAGGCCCTCGGACAGCAGCATCATGCCGATCAGGAAAAGGCCAAGCCCTCCGACAAAGGGAAAGACGACGTCTTGCATGATGAGGAAAATCCGACAAATGAAGGGCCCTGCCGCGACCCGGGCGCGGCCAGATGTGCTCAGGGCAGTGGGTGTGGGCCGCTTGGGCCGCCTTGCCAGCGGGAGCGAAGCAGGCGCTTTCAGGCGCCAGGCGAGGGGGCATCCAAGCTGGCATCTACCAGGGCCCCCAGGTCCCGGGTCAGCAGGGTGGGGTCCCCCAGGCTCAGCTCCAGCAAGCGGCGCAGGTGCGTGACGCTGTCCAGGTCAATCGAGCGGCAGTGTAGCCCCGCCTGTCGCCCCTGGACATAGGCCACTTCAGCGGCCATGGTGATGTGGGTGCCTGCCTCGCTCAGGGGCAGCTTCAGCGTGCAGTGTTCGCCCAGCGCGACCACGGCGTCCGGGGGCAGGGCAATCAGCGCCCCTTGCAAGGACAGGTCCAGCACCTGCACGCTGGTGCTGTGTGCGTCCAGGTTCAACAAAGCAGGCCCCTCAAAAGGGACCCGAACAAAGCGTCGTCGTTCTTGGGGCATGGCGGGCATTTTTAAAATCTCTGGGCATGCTAACGGATATGCCACGCCATGGCGGCGTTAAGCTTCCGGGCATGTCCCAAATCACCTTTTTGCCGCCTTTCACGGCGGCCGCCGAACTGGTGGCGGCCTTACGCCACGATGGCTTCGCCGTGCTGTCGCCAGAGGCCGTTGCTCAGTGGCTGAACTGCGCATCGGCGCAGCTGTTGGCCTGGCAGTCCGCCTGGACCGATCTGCCGCCCGATGCGCACCTCAAGGACGGCGGACGTTACCGCCGCCGCCGCCATGCCAGCTTTGTGGTGGAGAATGGCGCGGTGCGCGATGTGCCGCACCGCGCGCACTGGCAGCCGCTGGAATACAACGCCCTGCATGGCGGCATGGAGCGCTGGTTTGCCCCCATGCTCCCGGAGCTGGTCGATCAGCCCTTGTGGCGCCATTTGATCGCGTCCCTGGGCACCGTCTCCCAGGCCGTCTTTGCGCCAGACCAGCCCGCCGAACCCTGGTTTGTGGAGGCCCACCAGTTCCGCATCGACACCAGCGATGGCATCGGCCGTCCCACGCCGGAAGGGGCGCACCGCGATGGCGTGGACCTGGTGGCGGTGTTCTTGGTCGCGCGCGAGGGCGTCAAGGGCGGCGAGACCCGGGTGTTCGAGGCCCACAGTCCCGCAGGACAGCGCTTCACGCTGGAGGCGCCCTGGTCGCTGCTGTTGCTGGACGACGCCCGCATGGTCCACGAGACCACCCCCATCCAGCCCTTATGTCCTGGTGGCTACCGTGACACCTTGGTCGTCACCACCCGGCGCAAGGGCTTCCAGGAGGCTTGATCGCGCTTCGCGCTGGCGGCCTTTTCCTGGCCGCCCGGCGTGATGGTACGCGTCAGCCCTGTCGAACATCTGCCACGGGGTCTGCGCCAAAGTCGGGTCGATCCAGCCAGGTCAGTACGCGGGCGGCGGCCTCCTCGGGCGAGGTGAGCAGGCCCTGGCTTTGCAGCGCGGCAAAGTTGGTCGCGTCCGGAAAACCCGCGGGATCGGCGCCACGCAGCTGCACCTGCATGTCGGTGTCGATCACGCCCGGCGCAATGGCGCAGACCTTGGCGCCCTGCGGCTTGAGCGCCTCGTCCAGCGCCACGCAGCGGGTGAAATGGTCCAGCCCCGCCTTGGCGGCGCAGTAGCCAGCCTGTGAGGCCATCGCCCGGCGGCCCAGGCCCGATGAAATATTCAGGACCTTGCGCGGCACGCCCCAATCCTCGGTGCTGCCCAAAAAAGCGGCGGTGAGCTGCATGGGTGCCTCCAGCCCCACGCGCAGCGCGTTGGCCAAGTCGGCCAGATCCTCGGCGCTGGTGCAGACCGACAGCGGCGCAATGCGCGGAATCACTCCGGCGTTGTTGATCAGCGTGGCGCTGCGAAAGGCTTTTGACTTCTGCGCTTGCAACCAGTCCCGCAGCCGCAGAGCCACCCCAGCGCCATCCGCCAGGTCCACCGCCCATTGCTCCAACGTGGCACCGGCCGTATGTCGATCCAGCTCCACGTTCGGATGGCGCGCCAGGGTTAGCAGGGTATGGCCCGGCCGCAGCAACTGCCGCGCCATGGCCAACCCCATGCCACGCGAGGCACCCGTGAGCACATAAAGGTCGGTGGGAGAGGTGGTGAGCGTCATCCCGTGAGCGTAACGCCCAAAACAGGGCTTGGGCGGTACCTGGGGGGTATGTATGCTATTAAAAGAAGAGCTTATACCGTTGGCATTCATTGGTCTGGAGGCCAAAAAGACCCAAAATCTGGCCTGGTCTCGAACTGGCAGGGCGTACCGTCCATCGGATGCGTGAACGCCAGCCGGCTGGCGTGCAGCAGCAGCCGGGGGGCCAGGGCCTGGGTGGGCGGATCGGCGTAGAGCGCATCGCCCAGGATGGCGTGGCCGATGCTGGCCAGGTGCAGGCGCAGTTGGTGCGAGCGGCCACTCAAAGGTTGCAGTTCCAGCCAGCTGAGGTTTTGGGCGGCATCGTGGTGCAGCAGCCGCCAGAGGGTCTGGCTGGGTTTGCCCAGGGTGAAGTCCACCATTTGCCGGGGGCGGTTGGGCCAGTCGGTGATCAGGGGCAGGTCGATCCGATGCCAGCCTTCGGCGTCTGGCGGGGACTCGGGTGGGGCTTTTGGGTGGCCAGTGACGACCGCGTGGTAGCGCTTGTCCACCCTGCGCTGGGCAAAGGCATCGCCGAGCTGGCGCTGGACTTCGGGGCTACGGGCCATCAGCACCAGGCCAGAGGTGGGCTGGTCCAGGCGGTGCACGACCAGGGCGTCTGGCCAGCGCGCTTGGGCGCGGGCACTCAGGCAGTCCTGTTTGTCGGGGCCCCGGCCCGGCACGGACAGCAGGCCCGAGGGCTTGTGCAGCACCAGCAGGTGCGCGTCTTCGTAGAGGCAATCGACCGCGCTCATCCGACCAGGCGCTGCACGGTGGCGCACAGCTCCTCCACATCGTTGGGCTTGTGGATCAGGGCTTTGGCGCCTTCGGCCAGGGCGGCCTGTTCGATCTCGGCAGTGACGTAGCCCGAGGCCAGAGCGACCGGCAGGTCGGGACGGATCAGGCGGGCTTCGCGCACCAGGTCCACGCCGCAAAAGCCGGGCATGTTGT
>CAYZPX010000055.1:0-14625 GCA_964480105.1 uncultured Burkholderiaceae bacterium
GCCTTTGCCCACCACATGCGCGATGCGCGCTTCACCATCCCCACGGCCTCGCTCTTGGCCCGGGTGGTGGATCTGCTCGACACCATTCCGCTGGACGACCGCGACACCAAGGGCGATTTGTACGAATACATGCTCGGCAAGATTGCCGCCGCCGGGCAGAACGGCCAGTTCCGCACCCCGCGCCACATCATCGATTTGATGGTGGCGCTGACCGCCCCCGTGCCCCAGGACACCATTTGCGATCCTGCATCGGGGACTTGCGGCTTCCTCGTGGCTGCGGGCGAATACCTGCGCCGCACCTACCCCGACATGCTGCGCGTGCCCGCGCAAAACGCGCATTTCCACAGCGGCATGTTCCACGGCTACGACTTTGACAACACCATGCTGCGCATTGGCAGCATGAACATGGTGCTGCACGGCGTGGAGCACCCCGCGATTCGTTATCGCGACTCGCTGGCCGAAACCCATGCCGACGACGCCGGCGCCTACAGCCTCATCCTGGCGAATCCGCCCTTTGCCGGCAGCCTGGACTACGAAAACACCGCCAAGGACCTGCTGCAGACCGTCAAAACCAAAAAGACCGAACTGCTGTTTCTGGCCCTGTTCCTGCGGCTGTTGAAGACTGGCGGGCGGGCGGCGGTCATCGTGCCGGACGGCGTGCTGTTTGGCTCCATCCAGCAAGGCGCACAAAGAACTGCGCCGCAAGCTGGTCGAGGAGCAAAAGCTGGACGCCGTTATCAGCCTGCCCGGCGGCGTGTTCAAGCCCTACGCGGGCGTGAGCACCGCCATCTTGCTGTTCACCAAGACCATGAGCGGCGGCACCGACCAGGTCTGGTTCTACGACATGCAGGCCGACGGCTGGAGCCTGGACGACAAGCGCCAGCCGCTGCTGGATGCAAGCCTTTTAGGCCTCCAGCCCTTTAAAGACGGGCGGAATACGCTATCAAAATCAGAGCACACCAAGAACAACCTGCCCGACCTGCTGGCCCGCTGGGGCCAGCGCCACAGCACCGAACGCGAGCGCCCCCGCACCGCGCAGAGCTTTTGCGTACCCAAGGCCGACATCGAGGCCAATGGCTACGACCTGAGCATCAACCGCTACAAGGAAGTGGTGCACGAGGCGGTGCAGCACCGCGCGCCGGCAGACATCGTGGCGGAGTTGCGGGAGTTGGAAGGCGAGATTGCGCGGGGGATGGGGCAACTGGAAAAAATGCTGGGCCTCACCGTGATCGCACTCAGCGACCAAGAACTGGCCGCCGACCTGCGCAACGCCTGAGCGCGCGAGGCATCTGAAAAAAGTACCCAAAAATGCCAACCATCAGCACTTTTTACGGCTTGATCATTCAAATGTTTTTTCGGGAACACGCGCCGCCGCACTTTCATGTGAAGTACGGCGACTTCAAAGCGGTGGTGGATATTCAGCGGCTGGAAGTCACCGAGGGCAAGTTGCCCCGGCGAGCGACGGGCCTGGTGCTCGACTGGGCCGAACTGCACCAGGCAGAGCTGATGAAAGACTGGGACCTTTGCCAGGCCCTGCAACATCCCGAGCCGATTGCGCCACTCGAATAACGCACCCAAGCCCCTTCACTTCACAACTTGCAAAGGAGTCCGCCATGGCCATGCCCTGGGATGTCACCGAAGTCAAAGTTCAAAACGACGCTGCGCTGTGGGTGCGGTTTCGCGATGGCCTGCAAGGCCAGGTGATCTTTTTGCCGTCCGCCTTCCGGGGCGTGTTTGCGCGCCTGAGCCAGCCCGCAGAGTTTCGGCAGGCGCGATTGCAAGATGGCGTGCTGACCTGGCCCGGCGAGCTGGATCTGGCCCCGGACGCGATGCACCAGGCGATTGCCCAGCATGGTCAGTGGGTGCTGGATTGATGGTGGTCAAAAAGGGCTCTAGCCCCCGTAATACAAGCGGAAGCAGCTATTAAAAATGAAGCAAATACAAATTCAAAAAGTGCGGGGGATGGATGTGCTGGAGGGGGTGTTGAAGTGAAGACGGTTGAATTCGGTGAACTCTTCCAGTTCATGCGAAATGGCATGAGCATCAAGCAAGACAAATCTGGCGATGGTTTACCTATATCGCGGATTGAAACCATTGCTGATTCGTCAATAGACCCTACAAGAGTCGGATACGCCGGCTTGTCGTTTGATGCTTGCAAAGATTGGCTTCTGCAAGAAGGCGACATTTTGTTCAGCCACATCAACAGCGTTGAACACATCGGCAAGTGCGCCGTTTATCGCGGTGTGCCTGAGCAACTGGTTCATGGCATGAACTTACTTTGCTTTCGCCCCGATCCCACCCAAGTGACGCCCGAGTTTGCAAAGTATCTGATTCGCAGCACAAGTTTTCGTGATCGGCTTTCCAACTTTGTCAATAAAGCTGTGAATCAAGCCAGCGTGTCGATTGGAAACTTGAGAACGATTCCTGTGCGGATTCCCCCGCTGGAGGAACAACGCCGCATCGCCGCCATCCTCGACCAGGCCGAAACCCTCCGCACCCAACGCCGCGCCGCCCTGGCCCTGCTCGACAGCCTGACCCAGTCGCTCTTTTTGGAGATGTTTGGGGACCCGGTGGGGAATGAGCGTGGCTGGGATCGCCACAGAATTGAAGACATTTGTGAACTGGTGCGCGGGTCGTCTCCAAGACCTCAAGGTGACCCTCGATATTTTGGCGGGCCGGTTCCCCGACTAATGGTCGCAGACATCACACGAGACGGCTGGTTGGTCACTCCGAGGATTGACAGCCTGACAGTCGAAGGAGCACGGCTCAGCCGACCGATTTCTACAGGAACAGTGGTGATGGCAGTTAGCGGAAATGTGGGATTGGTATCACGATTAGCTATCGATGCATGTGTCCATGACGGGTTCGTTGCTTTTAAAGAACTCAACAGCCAGTTGTTTCTGCCGGCATTCTTTCTACTGCTGCTGCATTTCTCGAAGCAAGCGCATGAAAAACACACAGCGGGAGCAATCTTTCAGAATCTCACAACCACCGACATCAAAGCGATGCAAGTGATTGCCCCTCCACTGCACCTCCAACAAACCTTCGCCACCCGCATAGCGTCCATCGAAGCCCTCAAAGCCACCCACCGCCAGGCCCTGGCCGCGCTCGATGCGCTGTTTGCCTCGCTGCAGCAGCGGGCGTTTGCGGGAAGCCTATAAGTATTCAAAAGGGAGAAAAATGAAACTTCGCCGTATTGAGATAGAAAATTTTCGGGGATTCTCTCACCCGGTTGAAATCGACGTGGATGATTTCACAGCGCTAATTGGCCGAAATGACATTGGAAAGTCTTCTGTTCTTTCTGCACTTGCGATTTTTCTAGAAGGTGATGGCGTCAAGATTGACCCTGATGACGGAGCCATTAATGGCGATGAGACTCAGGTTCGAATAAGCTGCGAATTCGATTCTTACCCTGAGAATATTGTTCTAGACGACCAGTTTGAAACTAGTTTGGCGGCTGAACGACTGCTAACAAATAGCAATCGCCTCCGGATCACAAAAATATTCGATTGCTCTAAATCTAAAATTACGCCTGAGATATTTATTGATGCGGACAATCATCCAGTTGACAAAAACGGTGAGTCGTTAATTTCATTAACCTTGGCGGATTTAAAGAAGCGTGCTGGTGAATACGGTGTTGCGCTGGAGGTGGGCGAAGCCACCGTGAAGGCCAAGATTCGTCAAGCGATTGCAAATCGCTCAACTGCTTTGATAACAAAGCCTGTGCGCATTCCCGTTTCGAAGAATGACTCGAAAACCCTATGGGATCAGTTGCTCCGGGTTTTGCCTATTTGCGCTTTATTCGTCTCGGATCGTGCTAGCTCTGAGAAAGACAAGGAAGCCCAGACACCGATGGGTATTGCAGTTGAGGCGGCACTGAGCGAAATACAAGAAAAGTTGGATACTATATCGACCATTATTGAGACTCGTGTGCAAGATGTTGCTAATCGAACACTAGCAAAACTCCAAGAAATGAACCCTGATTTGGCGGGTAAATTAAAAGCATCATTACGCGAGAAGCCTAAATGGAAGGACTTGTTCAAGTACACGCTTAACAGTGATCAGGGTATTCCTATTGATAAGAGAGGCTCTGGAGTGCGTAGATTGGTGTTATTGAACTTCTTCCGTGCTGAAGCAGAGAGGCGCGCACTAAACGAAGGCGGTCGGCCTGTCATTTACGCGATTGAGGAACCAGAGACTGCCCAGCACCCAGATCATCAAAAACTTCTGGTTAAGGCCCTCGTCGAGATTGCTTCGAAAGGTGGTCAAGTCATTTTGACAACGCACGCACCAGGATTAGCTGGAGAACTCCCCACACCCAGCTTGAGGTTTATAGACGCAGTTGACAACGGAAGAAGAATTATCCGAAGCGTCGCTACAGAAGATACTAATAAATTGTTTTTCATTATTGCCGAGCGGCTCGGAATGTTGCCTGACAACCAAGTGCGAGTATTGATTTGTGTTGAGGGACCAAACGATGTGAGATTCTTAAAGGCGGTTAGTCAGACTCTCAGCGAAGCTGATAATTTGCTACCCAACTTATCCGTCGATCCGCGCTTTGTTTTTGTACCGATGAAGGGTGGAAATCTCATAGACATTGTGAATTTGCACATCTTCCAGAATTTCCGAAAGCCAGAATTTCACATCTACGATCAAGATGATGGGCAAACATATGCAGCTCAGGCTACTGCCGTCAATGCGAGAGGTGATGGGTCCAAGGCTGTGCAGACGAAGAAGCGATATATGGAGAGCTATATCCATCCCAATGCGCTGCACAGAGTAAGGGGTGTCAGGCTAGTCATAGATGACTTGGCTGATTACACGCCGCAACTGGCCAACAAACTAAATGTCAGTAAAAGTGAGGCGAAAGCTATTCTTTCGTGCGAAGTTGCACCTGCTATGACAGTTGAGGAAATAGATGGGGTGGACGGCACCGGTGAGATTCGGAGTTGGCTGAAAGAAATTTCAGCTATGGCTGAGTGAGATGTAGTTCTAAGGTCTTCAGTTTGCATACTGAAGACCTCCAACAAGCCTCGCCACCCACCGCCAAGCCCTGGTCGCACTCGATGCGCTGTTTGCCTCGCTGCAGCAGCGGGCGTTTACCGGAGCCTTGTAAATGAGTGACCTCACCACCGCACAACTGCAGCGCCAGAACATCCTGAACAACCGCTATGCCCTGCAGGCGGCAGAGCAGCACCTGCAACTGGGCGGGGTGGCATTTCAGGGCCAGACCGTGTTCACGAAGCAGCAGGTGATGACCTTGTTTGACGTGAGCGATGCCACGGTGGAGCGCTACATCAGCAACCATGGGGAAGAACTCAAGGCCAATGGCTACCAGCTGCTTCGGGGTAAAAATCTTAATGAATTCAAAGACTTAGTTGGTGGTACCCTCATGAATGAGGGTGTCAAAACCAGCATTCTGGGCGTGTTCAGCTTCCGGGCAGTGCTCAACCTGGCCATGCTGCTGACAGAGAGCGAGCGCGCCAAGGCCTTGCGCTCGCGCTTGCTCGACATCGTGATGGACGTGCTGGCCGAGCGCACCGGCGGGCACACCAAATACATCAACCAGCGCGATGAGCATTACCTGACGGCCACATTCCAGGAGCAGAGCTACCGCAAGCAATTCACCGATGCGCTCGATCACTTTGTGGTGGAGCACCCGTGGAAATACGTGCGCTTTACCAACCTGATTTACCAGTGCATCTTCCGCGAGAACGCCACGGAATACCGCAAGGTGCTGAAGCTTGCGGCCAAGGAGAGTATTCGGGAAACGATGTATTCCGAGGTGCTGACGCTGATTGCCAGCTTTGAAGCGGGCATCGCCCATGAACTGGAACAAGAGTGCAAGCGTTTGGGCCGCAAGCTCAGCATGCAGGAGGTGGAGACGCTGTTCGGGCGCTTTGAAAGCCACCCACTCTTCAAACCGCTCATCCTGGATGCCCGCACCAAGATGGCCAGCCGCGACCTGGGCTTTCGCGATGCGCTGCACCACAAGCTGGAGGCCTATATCCAGTCCATTCCAGAAGTCGACTTTGACCGCTTTCTGGGCGAAACCAGCAAGTCTTTGGAAGACCGCCTGAGCGACCCCGCCACCCTGGCTGTGTTCAAGCGTCTGAAGGACCGTTGAGATGGACGAACACGAGGGCTTGCGCTACCTGTACTTCGATGTGGCCCATGCCTTGCGCACGCAGGCGTGGATCATTGAACACTCGGGCGGCCTGGGCGGGGTCAAGAACGTGGCGCACCTGGAGAGCGTGCTGGGCCATATCCAGAACGACGGGTACTACCCGGAGATGGCCGACAAGCTGACCCACTTGGTCTATTCGGTCAACAAGAACCACCCGTTCAACGACGGCAACAAGCGCTCGTCGATTGGCTTGGGCGCGTACTTTCTGGAACTCAACGGCTACGACTACGTGGTCACGCGGTTTGTGCTGGAAATGGAAAATATCGCCGTGTACGTGGCAGACAACGTTGTCAGTAAAGGGCTGCTTCGGGAAGTGATTGCCTCGCTGCTCTACGAAGAGGACTATTCTGAAAGCCTGAAGCTAGCGTTGATTGATGCAATCTCACGGCATGGAACACAAGAGGCGTAGTCAATGTTCGGCCCGCGTCATATCCAGGCCATCGAAGCCCTCAAAGCCACCCACCGCCAGGCCCTGGCCGCGCTCGATGCGCTGTTTGCCTCGCTGCAGCAGCGGGCGTTTGCGGGGGCTTTGTAAAGTGTGCTCCAGCGCTTTCTTCTCAAAGCCGCCAGTAGCCGTCAGCAAGGAATCCCCATGAGTCTGATCCAAAAAACCTTTGCCCAAATCTGGGATCAGCTGCGCGCCAAGAAGCCCCAGTTGCCCCAGTTTCTGGAATCGGTGCGCATCGAGAATTTGCGTGGCATCCGGGACTTGCCGGTCAGCTTTTCTTACCCAGTCACGGTGATCGCTGGCCCCAATGGCTGCGGAAAATCCACAGTGCTTTTTGCCTGCGCGTGTGCCTACGACGTGCCTGGCGCCCGGGACTACAGCCCGGCGGTGTTGTTTCCCAACCTGAAAGCCCCCAAGCAACCCGAAGTCTCAGACCAGTTGGGCAGCCCGACCTTTGAGTACTACTTTGTGGAAGGCGGTAGCAAGCAGAGCATGACGTGGCGACGGCTGAAGTCTTGGAGCAAGAGCTTCATGGGCCGCAAAGGCGGTCAGCAGCCACAGCGCGAGCTATACCTGCGGACCCTGGCCAACCTGACCAGCCCCTCTGAAGTCCGCAGCATTCTGCAGATTGGCAATCAAGCCTTTGGCCAAACCGATCTGGATGCCGACTTGATTGCGTTTGCGCATCGGGTGCTGCCCTTCAAGTACCGGGGTTTGAAGCTGCTCACGCTCAAGGGCAAAGACCTGCTGTTTGCCGATCGGGAGGACGCGACCACGGCGTATTCCGAGTTCCACATGTCGGCGGGTGAACGTGCTCTGCTGCGCATCTCCAAAGACATATCGCGTTTGCGCAATGCGCTGATTCTGATTGACGAAATCGAGGCGGGGCTCCACCCCTTCACGCAACAACAGGTCATGCTGGAACTGCAACGGCTGGCTTTGCGCAACAACTTGCAGATCATCGTGACCTCGCACAGCCCGGTGGTATTGGAAAGCGTGCCACCCGAAGGCCGTGTATTTTTAGAGAGAACGGTTGACAACGTACGGGTGCAGCCCCCTTACCGCGATATCTTTCAACGCGCGTTTTATGGTCGCCCACAAGACAAGTTATCGGTACTGTGTGAAGACAACGTGGCCGAGGGGCTGATTCTGGGCGTACTCGATCAACTCAACCCCCAACTGAACCTCACGCCTGACAACATCACCGTTGGGCGAGATACCGGTAAAGACCAATTTGCCCAGCATGTGGATGCCTTGGGAAAGTTCAATCTCCTGGATGAATTTGTCCTGGTGCTGGACGGGGACGCACAGGAGGTGTTGCCCCAGATCACGCAGGCGGCGGCCCGTTACAACCGGATCGTCAAGCCCTTGTTCCTACCGGGGAACACACCGCCCGAAGACTGGATTTACCGCACGCTGCAGGAACACGCGAGTGAATACGCGCAATTCTTGGGGGCTCCCAACTTGGTCACCTTGCTGGCCCATCTGCGACAGCAGTTTGACAATGCGAGCGACAAGCCCACCAACATCATCAAGGTCCGCTACGCCACCTTGGCAGACAGCCTCCAGCGCTCACCAGGAGACATCGCGCGGGTGGTTGGACGAACGGAAGCGGTTCGCGGGGCGCTCAAGATCTTTGCCGACGAACTCCATCAAGCCATCAGCGATTGGCGCTCTCGGGCGAGTAGTTGATCCAGTCACTTTTTTAAGGCCACCCACCGCCATGCGCTCATCGACCGCACTCCGCGACCAGGTCATCGCCCAGGCGCAGGCACTGTGAACAGGGGCTACGCACTGCGAATGAACACTGCATCCAACTTCGCCTTTCTCCACCCCGACTGGCCCGAGCTATTGGCCGAGACCCGCCGTGCCGAAGCCGCCGCCCACACCGACCCGCGCACCGCCTGCTTCTATGCCCGCCGCACGCTGGAGCTGGCGGTGGCCTGGCTGTACCAGGCCGAGGGCGGTCGGGGCGGCAGCCTGCGCATGCCCTACAAGGCGGATTTGTCGGCGTTTTTGTTCGAGCCCAGCTTTCAGCAGCTGGTGGGGCCGGCGGTGCATGCCAAGATGGACGTGATCCGCCGCCTGGGCAACCACGCGGTGCACCAGACGCGGCCCGTGCCGCCGCAGGATGCGCTGGCCGCGCTGCGCGAGCTGTTCCACGTGGCCTTCTGGCTGGCGCGCCAGTACGCCCGCAAGGTCAGCGACCGGCCCGACCCCGGCTTGCAGTTCAACGCCGCTTGGCTGCCGCAGCCGCCCTCCGCCGAGGCGCTGGCCCAAGCCCAGGCCAGCAACCGTGCCGCCCAGGTGGCCGCACAAGAGGCCCTGGCGAGACAAGCCCAGGCCCTGGCCGAGCGTGATGCCCAGCTGCGCGAAGCTGCTAAGCGCAACGCCGCACTGGATGCCGAACTGGCCCGCTACCGCGCCGAGATTGCCGCCGCCAAGGCGGCCAATGCCGCCCAGCCCGCGCTGGCGCACGACTACAACGAGGCCGCCACGCGCGACCTGTTCATCGACCTGCTGCTGAAAGAAGCCGGCTGGGCGCTGGACCAGCCGCGCGACCGCGAATTTGAAGTGCAAGGCATGCCCAACACCCAGGGCAAGGGCTATGTGGACTATGTGCTGTGGGGCGACGACGGCAAGCCCCTGGCGCTGGTGGAGGCCAAGCGCAGCCGCCGCAATGCCAAAGAGGGCGAGCAGCAGGCCCGCCTGTACGCCGACTGCCTGGAGGCGCAGTGTGGTCAGCGCCCGGTGCTGTACGGCAGCAACGGCTACGAGCACTGGATCTGGGACGACGCCACCAGCCCGCCGCGTGCGGTGCAGGGCTTTCACACCAAGGACGAACTGGCGCTGATGGTGCAGCGCCGCAGCACCCGCAAGCCCCTGGCCACGCTGCCGATTGCACCGGGCATCGTGGAGCGGCATTACCAGCAGCGCGCCATCCGCCGCATCCTGGAAACCTTTGAAACCGAGCAGCACCGCAAGGCGCTGGTGGTGATGGCCACCGGCGCGGGAAAGACCCGCACGGTGATTGCGCTGGTGGATGTGCTGATGCGTGCGGGCTGGGTCAAGCGCGTGCTGTTCCTGGCCGACCGGGTGGCGCTGGTCAACCAGGCGGTCAACGCCTTCAAGGCCCACCTGCCCGATGCCGCGCCGGTGAATCTGGTGACCGACAAGGCCACGGAAGGGCGGGTCTATGTCTCCACCTACCCGACGATGATGGGCCTGATCAACGACGGCGCGGGTGGGAGTCAGCGCCGCTTTGGCGTGGGGCACTTCGACCTGATCGTGGTGGACGAGGCGCACCGCTCCATCTACCAAAAATACGGCGCCATCTTCCAGTACTTCGACGCGCTGCTGGTGGGCCTGACGGCCACGCCCAAGGACGAGATCGACCGCAACACCTACCGCCTGTTCGGCCTGGAAAGCGGCGTGCCCACCGATGCCTATGGCCTGGACGACGCCATTGCCGAGGGCTACCTGGCGCCGCCCCGGGCCGTGTCGGTGCCGCTGCAGTTCCAGCGCCAGGGCATCCGCTACCAGGACCTGAGCGAGGACGAAAAAGACCAGTGGGATGCGCTGGAGTGGGACGAAGACGGTGGCGAGCCGCCCGAAGAGGTCAGCGCCGAGGCGGTGAACCAGTGGCTGTTCAACACCGACACCGTGGACAAGATGCTGGCGCTGTTGATGGAGCGCGGCCACAAGGTGGCGGGCGGCGACCGCCTGGGCAAGACCATCGTCTTTGCCAAGAACCAGGCGCACGCCGAGTTCATTGCCGAGCGCTTCAATGCCAACCACCCGCAGTACCAGGGCGAGTTTGCGCGGGTGATCACTTTCAAGACGGAATACGCGCAATCGCTGATCGAGCAGTTTTCGCAAAAGGACCAGGCACCGCACATCGCCATCTCGGTGGACATGCTGGACACCGGCATCGATGTGCCGGAGGTGGTGAACCTGGTGTTCTTCAAGATCGTGCGCTCCAAGGCCAAGTTCTGGCAGATGGTGGGGCGCGGCACCCGGCTGTGCAAGGACCTGTACGGGCCGGATCAGGACAAGCGGGATTTTTTCATTTTCGACTTCTGCCAGAACCTGGAGTTTTTCAGCCAGGAGTTGCCGGGCAGCGAGGGTGCTGTGGGCCAGCCGCTGTCGCAGCGCTTGTTCAATGCCCGGCTGGAACTCCTGGGCCTGCTGGACCAGCGCCTGCAAGGCAGCGGCACGGGCGAGGCGCCCGTGCAGTCGTTTGCGCTGACCGAGGCCACGATCCGCGACGACACCGCCGACCTGCTGCAGCGCACGGTGGCGGGCATGTCGCTGGAGAATTTTGTGGTGCGCCCCCAGCGCCGCTGGGTCGAAACCTGGTCCCAAGCCGATGCCTGGAAGCGCCCCAACGCCGAGCAGCTGAGCGAGGTGGCCGAACACCTGTCGGGCCTGCCCAGCAACCTGCGCGACGAGGACGAAGATGCCAAGCGCTTTGACGCGCTGATGCTGGGCGTGCAACTGGCCTGCCTGCGCGCCGAGCCCGGCATGGAGCGCCTGCAAAGCAAGGTGCAGCAACTGGCCGCCAGCCTGCTGGAACTGAGCAGCGTGCCCGCCGTGAAAAACGAGCTGCTGCTGATCGAGGCCATGGCCGGCGACAGCTGGTGGCAGGACGTGAGCCTCCCCATGCTGGAGCAGGCGCGGCGCAAGCTGCGCGGGCTGATCAAGCTGATCGAAAAGCAAGGCCGCAAGGTGGTCTATACCGACTTTGAGGACGCGCTGGGCGAGGCCACCGAGGTGGATTTACCCCTGGTGGCCAGCGCGGTGGACTTTGAGCGTTTCCGCAGCAAGGCAAGGCAGTTCCTGCGCGCCCACGACGACCGACTGGCACTGCACAAGCTGCGCCGCAACCAGCCGCTGACGCCCCTGGACCTGCAGGAACTGGAAGCCCTGCTGCACGAAGCCGGTGGCACCGACAGCGACATCGAGCGCGCACGGGCGCTGCACACCAGCTTGCCGGTGTTCATCCGCTCGCTGGTCGGGCTGGACCGCGAGGCGGCCACGGCGGCCTTTGCCCACCTGATCGGTCCGGGAACGGCCAGCGCCAGCCAGTTGCAGTTCATCGAGGAAATCGTGCAGCACCTGACGGAACACGGTGCCATGCCCGCCGAGCGGCTGTACGCCTCGCCCTTCACCGACATCCACGCCCAAGGTCCAGACGGAGTGTTCGACGCGGCCAAGGTGGAAGCCTTGTTCCAGGCGCTGGACACCCTTGCGTTGCATCAGGCCGCCGCCTGAAACCTGGCATCTTCCACCCTGCCCGTGCGAAGATGCCGCTCCCGTTTGATCCCCATCCCCATCCTTTTTGGTGAACCAGGAGGCCCCATGCACCAATACACCCTGACCGTCAAAGGCATGACCTGCGCCCATTGCGAAAAGGCCGTGACCGAAGCCATCCACGAGGTCGATCCCCAGGCGCAGGTCATCATCGACCGTGCGCACGACAAGGTGACGGTGGACACCCACCACACCCGCGACGCGCTGGCCACGGCCATCGTGGAAGCCGGCTACGACGTGCTGATGTAAGCGACGCCCGCTGCCGCCTGGCGCCCAAGATGGCGCTCAGGCGGCGGGCTCTGGGCGTTTGAGGATGCCCTGGCACAGCGTGGCGATGCACTGGTCAGCAATCTGCGCCGGCGTGTATTCGCCGCCGGGCTGGTACCAGCGGCCAATCCAGCCCACAGCGCCAGCGATGAAGAAAGCGCCCATCTTGGGATCGCAGGGCTGCAGCACCCCTTCGGCCACACCGGCGGCGACCAGGCGGCGGAAGGTCTGGTCGATCGCGGACTTGAGCTGGCGCAGTGCGCGGCGGCTGTCGGGGGGTAGCTCCTCGTCGCCAATGCGGATCACGCACATCCCGAAATCCTGGGTGACCACGCCCACATAGGCGCGGATGCAGGCCATCAGCTGGTCCAACGCGGTGCCGCCCGCCAGGCGCGAGGCCTCGATGCCGTCCAGGGTCTGCTGCAGGCCCTGGCGCACGCACTCGATCAGGATTTCGTCCTTGTTCTTCACGTAGTAGTACAGCGTGGGCTTGCTGACTTGCAGCCGTGCGGCAATGTCGTCCAGCGAGGTGGCGTAAAAGCCCTTTTCGTTGAACAGCTGCGCCGCCGTGCTCAGCACCGCGTGGCGTTTGGCCTCGCGCTGCTGTTCGCGGTCGGAGGCCGTCCCCCAGGGGGAGGTGGACGGCGTAGGCGGAAGCGGCTTTGGGGCGGAGGGCTTGGCTGGGGACATGGTGCGGGTTTCGGGTAAGTCCGGATGCCGAAGGACAGACAGACCACCCAGAATCTACTCATGAGTAGCCAGTCTACGGAAAAGTAGACGTTCTGCGGTCCGCACAAACCCGCACCACCCACAAAGGCACCGATGGAGACAACACCGCCCCCCCTGTTGCAGGTGGACAGCGTCACGCTCGCATTTGGCGGCGTCAAGGCGCTGTCCGGCGTCGGCTTTGACGTGCAGCCCGGCTCGATCACCGCCGTGATCGGCCCCAACGGCGCCGGCAAGACCTCGCTGTTCAACACCATCTCGGGCTTCTATCGGCCCACGGGCGGGAGCATCCGCTTCAAGGGCCAGGACATCACCCGCATTCCCGCGCCGCAACGCGCCAGGCTGGGCCTGGGCCGCAGCTTCCAGAACATCGCGCTGTTCCGCGGCATGACGGTGCTGGACAACATCAAACTGGGCCGCCACGCCCACCTGAAAACCAATGTGTTCGACGCCCTGTTCTACCTGGGCCGTGCCCGCCGCGAGGAAGCCGCCCTGCGCGCCGAGATCGAGGAACGCATCATCGATTTCCTGGAGATCGACCACATCCGCCACGCCCCCGTCGCCGCCCTGCCCTACGGCCTGCAAAAGCGCGTGGAAATGGCCCGCGCACTGGCCATGCAGCCCGAGATCCTGATGCTGGACGAGCCCGTCGCCGGCATGAACCGCGAGGAAACCGAGGACATGGCCCGCTTCATCCTGGACGTGCGCGCCGAATGGGGCGTGACGGTGCTGATGGTGGAGCACGACATGGGCATGGTGATGGACCTGTCCGACCACGTCGTGGTGCTGAACTTTGGCCAGGTCATTGCGCAAGGCCTGCCCGCTGAGGTGCAGGCCAACCCCGAAGTCGTGCGTGCCTACCTGGGCTCGGGCAATGTGGACGAGCTGCGGCAAAAGCTGCACGCGCCCCGCGCCAACGCCGGGTCCATGGCCGCCCCCCTTGCCACCGGAGCCGCATGATGGATTGGGCCTTTCTGTTTGAAATCGCGCTGACCGGCCTGGCCAGCGGCGGGCTGTACGCGCTGGCCGCGCTGGCTTTTGTGATGGTCTACAAGGCCACGCGGGTGGTCAACATCGCCATCGGCGAGATGCTGATGGTGGGCGCCTATTTGTTCTTCACCTTCGCGGCGATGCTGGCGCTGCCGCTGTGGGTGGCAATTCCCGCCGCCGTGCTGGGCACTGGCCTGCTGGGCGCCGTGATCGAGCGCACGATGATCCGCCCGCTGCTGGGCGAGCCGCCGATTTCGGTGTTCATGGTCACGGTGGGCCTGGCCTCGGTGCTGGTGGGCCTGGTCGAGCTGATCTGGACCGCCGACCAGCGGCGCCTGCCCGAATTCATGCCCACCCAGCCCATCATGGTGGGCGAGGCCTTCCTGGCGCCCAAGGTGTTCTGGGGTGCCATGGTGGCGGTGGTGTTCATCGCGGCGGTGCTGCTGGTGTTCCGCTTCTGGCGGGGCGGCGTGGCGCTGCGGGCCACGGCCTCAGACCAGGCCGCCGCGTACTCGGTGGGCATCAACGTACCCCGGGTCTTCTCGCTGGCCTGGGTGGTCTCGGCGATGCTGGCGGCGCTGTCCGGGATCATCGTCGGCGCGATCGGCGGCATCTCGTCCAGCATGGGGGTGTTCGGCCTGTCGGTGCTGGTGGTGGTGATCGTCGGCGGGCTGGACAGCGTGCTGGGCGCGCT
>CAYZPX010000056.1:0-14572 GCA_964480105.1 uncultured Burkholderiaceae bacterium
AATCCGTCTGGGGTTTGGGGCATGGCGTCTCAAATTTGGTTTATGCAACAGCGCCTTTTCAGCACCAACGGCACCACTTTCACAAAGTTGGCCACCATCCAGAGCGATACCGCTCTGCTGGGCTGGGACACGCACAAGGCCTTCTTCAGGGTCTCCGATGCCCAAAACGGCTCCGAGCTTTGGGCGGCCGACTTTGCCAAAAACACCTTTGGCATGGTCAAGGACATCCTGGGGGGCAGCGGGTCCGCGCTGGCGGGCGAGACCCAGGCATTTATGGTCGGTGGCAAGCTGGTGTTCAAGGCCTACACCTCGGCCACGCAGCAAAACCTGTTTGTCAGCGACGGCACCGCTGCCGGTACCACGCAGGTGGGCACCACCCTGGGCATGAACCACCAGCTGGGCGACACCTTGGTGTTTGCCGATGGCGCGCAGGTACGGGGCATGGACTTGTCGGCGGGCACCCCGTCACCGGTCAGCCTGGTGACGGGCGACTCGGCGCTGGCCAAACTGCAGTTCGACGCGGACCAGGTCTTTTTCACCCTGGCCAATGGCGACCTGTATGCAACGCAAGGTACCCTGGCCACCACGGTCAAGCTCGCCACCAACGTCAGCAACTTCAAGGTCGTGGAAGAAAACGCGCTGTACTGGGTGCAGACCAGCCAACAGAGCACCACGGGCTACAAGCTCGGCTACAGCGACGGCACCGCCGCCGGCACCCGCGTGATTGAGGATGCGCCGGCCCCCATCGTGCAAGCGCTGGACAACGCCGTGGCCATTCAGACCGTGGGCGTAGCGCCCTTGTGACCTGACGCGGCACGGTGAAGCCGCCTACTAGGTCCGTTGACCGTTGACCTTCCGCAAGCCGGGGCGCCCTGATATCTACGGGGCGCCCCAGTTTGTTTTTTGGAGGGTAGGTAGGGGGTCAAAATGGCAGAATTTACTATTAAATTAATAGCTAATACCGCTTGATTTCATTAGCTTAGAGGCCAAAAATCCACTAAAAGACGGCCAACGGTCAGCGTTGCTCCGCTGCGTTGTAAACCGCGTCGCGATCCCGCTTGCCAATGGCGATCACCAACACGACCAGTTCCTGGTCACGGACTTCGTACACCAGCCGATAACCCAGGCTGCGCATACAGGCAGGGGTCGTGCCCAGCTCAATGCCTTTGGCGCCCCAAGCGCTGTCCAGCGACAGAGATGGCGTAGTTCACAAGGCAATACAGCAAGGCCACGACCAGGTACACCGGCACCAGCGCGTGGTAGTTGGCAATCAGCACTTTGGCGTTCTGCATCAGCTCGCCATGGGTAACGACGTAGCCGAAGGTGGTGTCTTTGACGACGATGACCAGTTGCGCGACCAGGGCCGGGGTGATGTAGCGCAAGGCCTGGGGGAAGACGACCGACAAGAACACCTGGGCCTCGGTCATTCCCAGGCTGCGCGCCGCATGGGCCTGGCCGCGGGGCACGGCCAGCACGCCGGCGCGGTACACCTCGGCCACCACGGCGGCGGCGCTCAGGCCCACGGGCAGGGTCAACATCCAGTAGGTGCTCAACTGGACCCCGGCCTGGGGCAGCACCATGAAGCAGACGTAGATGAGCAGCAGCGTTGGCGTACCGCGCAGAAACTCAATGACCGCGATGCTCGGCCAACGCAGGAGCGGCGTCTGGGCCAGGCGGCCAGCGACCAGCACCAGCCCAACGGTCAAGGCGATCACACCCGCGCTGGCCGCCGATGCCAGCGTGCCGAGAAAGCCTTGGGCCAGAAAGGCCCAGGTCGTCGGCAAAGTGAAAAAGGTCCAAAATTTGGCGTCCAGCTGACCTTCGGCATGAAAGCGCAACGCGATGCCCACCGCCAGCAGAAGCAGCACACCGGCCGCCACCGCGCTGGCCACCCGGGCGACCGTCTGGGCGCGGGGGCTGGGCGCACCAAACAGAATGTCTTCCAGAGGGCGGCTCATCGCAAGATCCGCACTTTCTTGTCCAGGATGGCGCCCGCCCAGGCGATGAGCAGCCCCGTCGCCACGTACATAGCCGCCGCCACCGCAAACGCGGCCATGCCGGCAGCAGAGTCGGTCGCGATTTTGGACACCAGCGCGGTGAGCTCACGGCCCGGCAGCGGCACCTGCGACGCCAAAGAGGTGGACAACATCAGCGCGATGAGCAGCGAGGTGATCGGCTGCACGACCGAACGCAACGCTTGGGGCAAGACCACCGCAGCAATGACCTGCATGGGCCGCATCCCCAAGCTGAGGGCCGCTTCGATCTGGCTGCTGCGGATGGTGTTGATGCCCGAGCGCAGGTAGTCGGCGGTGAACGCCGAGCACACCAGCACCAAGGTCATGACGACGCTGGGCTCATAGTCGATCAGGACGTTGAGATCGGGCAGCGCGAACACGATGAAGATCAGCAGCGCCACGCTGGGAATGTTCCGAAATACCTCGACATAAAAGGTCAAGGCCAGACGCAGCGGCGGCAGCGGCAGGAGCCGAAGCACCGCGATGCCGATGCCCAGCAAGAAGCCAGGCACAAACGACCATGCCGTGAGCTTCCAGGTCAATAAAAGGGCCTGCCAGAACGCAGGCCCGTAGTCGGCCAGAAGCTTGGAAACCTCGCCCATCCGTGCTCAGCCCTTATGGGAGCGCTGGCGGTGTGGGGACAGCGGTGCTGCCTGTGCGCTGCCCGATGGAGATGGTCCACAGTTTGGCCCAGGTCCCGTCGGCTTGCACCTTCTTCAAGAAGGCATTGATGAAGGCCACGCCGTCCGAGCCCTTGGGCAGGCCAATGCCGTAATGGTCTGGCGCACCAAAGGGCGCACCGGCCAGCTTCGCGTCGCCGGTTCCCAGGCTCAGGGCGTTCAGGAGCAGCGTGTGGTCGGTGACATAAGCCTCCACGCGCCGCTGACGCAGGGCGTCCAGGGCTTCCTGGTGCGTCTGGAACTCTTGCACAGCCGCTTTGGGGGCGTACTGCGCCAGGATGGAAGGCCCGGTGGAGCCCGCCTGCGTGGCCACCTTTTTGCCGGCCAGATCCTGGTGCGATTGGATCGCGTTGTTGTTCGCCTTGACCAACACCCCGGCTTGCGAGGTGTAGTACGGCCCGGCAAACGCAATTTTCTCGGCGCGGGCAGGGGTGATGGAGTAGGTGGCAAACACCATGTCCACCTGGTTGTTGATGAGCACCTGCTCGCGCGTGGACGAGTTCACCTGCCGGAACTGGTACTTGGCTCCATCGCCCAGGATGTAGCGGGTGATGAGTTGCGCCAGACCGGCATCAAACCCACGCAGCTTGCCGTCTTTCTCATTGAGCAGCGAGAACAGGTTCGAGGTTTGCGTCCCCCCCAGGCGCAGCGTCCCGGACTGCTTGATCTTGCTGGCCCAGGTGCTCGATGCGATGGTCGCCGCGTCCGCCACGGGGCCTTGGGCAATCAGGGCATCAAAGGCTGCGGCATCAATCGGCGTGCCCTGCGCAAAAAGCGGTGCACTGGCGGCAATGGCCAGCGCCGCGACGGTGGATTTGAAAAGGGATGAGATCGACATGCGGTTTGATAGAAGGGTCTGGTGCGTGAAGCACGGAGCTTGTGAATTATGAAGTGCCTGAATCACGCGCCTGACAGGCTCCCTATGATGGCTCGTATGCAGGAACTTCTTGATTCGCGACGGGTGCATTATTTTCAGCAGGTGGTGGCCAGTGGCTCGGTGCGCGGGGCGGCCGAGCAGTTGGGCATCGAGCCATCGGCTGTGAGCCGGGCCGTGGCCCAGTTGGAGAAGGACTGCGGTCTGGTCTTGCTGGAGCGCCGAGGGCGCGGGGTGGTGCCGACCGACGCCGGCCGCCTGCTGGCCACCTACGCCCGACGCCAGCAAGATGTCCAGACCACGTTCTATGCCGAGCTCGACAGCCTGCGCAACGCCAGCCGGGGCCATGTGGACCTGGTCATGGGCGAAGGCATGCTGGACCTGTTTTTCGACCCCCTGGTGGCCGATTACGCCCGTGCGCATCCGCAGGTCACTTTGGGCCTGCATGTGGCCAGCACGGCCGAGGGCATCGACCTGCTGCTGGAGGACAAGGTGGACCTGGGCATCATCTTTCAGCCACCCAGTGACGTGCGTTTGCGCTCACACCACAGCACCACCACCGCACCCATCCAAGCGGTGGTCCACCATGCCCATCCCTTGGCGGCCTTCAAGCGGCCCTTGCGGCTCAGCGATTTGCTGGATTACCCCGGCGCGGCGGCCTTCGAGAGTTTTGGCGTGCGCCAACAGGTCAAGGCGGCCGAGGTCAGCGAGCAAGTGCAGCTGCGCAACGTGTTGACCAGCAATTCGTTCAAGGTGCTCTGGCAATTTGCCGGGGCGGGCCTGGGCTATGCCTTGCTTGCGGCCCGCACGCCGGTCGGATCACGCGTGCCTGCGGGGGTGCATATGCCCGAGGTGGTGGCCCTGCCCATGGCCAACCCCCTGCTCAACCGCGCCAGCATGCAGGTGATGACCCGGGTGGGACGCCACCTCTCCCCTGCCGCCCACGCCCTGCTCGCGCACATCGTCCAGCGGATGGCGGCGCGGTATTCCGCTTGATGGGGCGGTTTTCTGTTGCCTCATCGGCAACAATTCTGGGGGAAACATGTCATGGATTGCAAGAAAACGGCTGCTGATAATGCCCGTCCATGTCCTACACCGCCCCTCCCCCCGAGTCGCAAGAACTGCTGGCGCAAATCCACCGCATGGCCCCCGAGATGGTGGCGATCCGGCACCAGATCCATGCCCATCCCGAACTGGCCTTTGAAGAGGTGCAGACCAGCAACCTGGTCGCCTCCAAGCTGACCGAATGGGGCTACCAGGTCGAGCGCGGCATTGGTGGCACGGGCTTGGTCGGGCAGCTGCGCCGGGGCAACGGCAACCGCCGCATCGGCCTGCGGGCCGACATGGACGCGCTGCCCATCGTCGAGCGCACAGGCTTGCCCTACTGCAGCACCGTGCACGGCAAGATGCACGCCTGTGGTCACGATGGCCACACGGCCATCTTGCTGTGTGCCGCGAAATACCTGGCCGAGCAAGCGGACTTCAACGGTACCTTGAACCTGATTTTTCAGCCGGCTGAAGAAAACGAAGGGGGCGCACTGCGCATGGTGCAGGAGGGGCTTTTCGAGCGCTACCCCTGCGACCAGATCTATGCCTTGCACAACTCCCCTGGCTTGCCCGTGGGTCAGATGGCGATGAGTGCGGGGCCGGCCATGGCGTCGTTTGACCGCGTCACCATCGAGCTGCAGGGCGTCAGCGCCCATGGGGCCATGCCCCACCATGGGGTGGACCCCATGCAGTGTGCAGCGAGCATCGTGCTGGGCTTGCAAAGTCTGGTGTCCCGCGAGGTGGACGCCCAGCGTGCCGCCGTGATCACCGTGGGCTCGGTGCAAAGCGGCGAGGTGTACAACATCGTGCCCGAGCGCGCCCTGCTCAAGATTGGGGTGCGAACGCTGGAGCCCGGCGTGCGCGCCCAGATCGAGCGGCGCATCAAGGCCTTTGTGGAGGCGCAAGCCCAAAGCTACGGCCTGAACTGCAGCATCACTTATGAACACAAGTATCCGGTGCTCGTCAATCCGCCGGAACTGACCGAATTCACCCGCCAGGTCGCCATCGGGCTGCTGGGGGCGGACCAAGTGTCCGAGCGTGCCCCCACCATGGGCAGCGAAGACTTCGCCTACATGATGCAGGTCGTGCCTGGCGCCTATGTGCGCCTTGGCAACGGCGTGGGCGAAGACGGCGGCTGCATGGTGCACAACCCGGGCTACGACTTCAACGATGCCGCATTGCCCATCGGGGCCGCTTTCTGGGTCCGCCTCGTACAGGCCAGCTTGGTGTGACCATTTATTACAAGGAGACAAAACCATGCACCTGTTTTCACGCCGAACCTTCCTCTCAGCCACCGCCACGTCCTTGGCGGCTGCGCTCACGGCCCCAGCCACTTGGGCGCAGTCGGGCCCCTACCCCAACCGCCCCGTGAGCCTGATCGTTCCTTACCCTGCGGGCGGGCCCAGCGACGCGAGTGCACGCATTTTTGCCGAACCCATGGGCAAAGACCTCAAGCAAACGGTCGTCGTGGAAAACATTGGCGGCGGGACTGGCATCCTGGGGGCCCACAAGGCACTGAACGCCCCGCCAGACGGTTACGCCCTCTTTCAGGGATCGGCCAACGAGGTGGTGTTAGCCCCTCTGCTCAACCCCGCGGCCAAGTACAAGCCCACCGATTTCAAGATGGTGCAACCTACGACCGAGGCCACCATCGTCCTTCTGGTGCGCAATGGGTTGCCGGTGCAGACCCTGGACGACCTCATCACTTATGCCCAAAAACAAAAGGACAAACCGCTCACCTTCGCGACGGTAGGCATCGATTCGCTCTACCACCTGATGGGCGATGCAATGGCCAAGCGCACGGGTGCGCACTTTCTGCATGTTCCCTACAAAGGCTCCGCTCCCGCTTTGCAGGACCTGGCGGGTGGTCAGGTGGACTTTGCCATCCTGGCCTACCAGGTCAGCATGGATGGCATGGCGCAGCAGGGTCGCCTGAAGCTACTGACCAGCTTTTCCAAAACCCTGCCAGGCAACCTCAAGCACCTTCCCAGCATTGAGGCCAGCAAGCAACTGCCCGATTTCGAATACGTGATTGGGGGTGGCTATCTGGTGCGCAAGGACACCCCAGACGACCTGGCTGCCCGCTTGAGGGGCGCCATCGCGCATGCGCTGCGGCAGCCGGATATCCGTGCTCGGCTGGAGGCCGAAGGACGCACGGTCATGCAACCTGTCGCCACGCAGGCGGAGGCCGACGCCTACCTGAGCTTGCAGGTCCAGCGCTACGGTCAGCTGCTCAAAGACATCGGGCGTTCGCCAGTGCGCTGAGTTTTCTCCAAAAAGTGTGCCACCAGCAGGGGTAGCACCGCTGGCATCTGGCGCTCGTTCCAGAGCAGATGGACCTCGGAGCGGGCGCCGGAGGTGGGCAATTCCAGAAAGCGCACGCCGGCCACGCCGCTGTCCACCAGGGCGTGGGGCACCAGCGCGATGCCCATGCCCTTGCCCACCAGGGCCACCACGCTGAGCCAGTGCCGCACCTCGTGGCGGGCACGGGGCTGCAGGCCCAGCTCGGTGGACAGGCCCAGCACCCGCTCGTAATAGTCGGGCGACGCGCCGCGCGAGAACATCACCAAGGGCTCATGGCGCAGCCCCTCCGCCTCCCAATGGCCGGCGACAGCCGCTGGGTGCGCGGCCGGCACACAGGCCACGAAGGGCTCGGACATGTACAGCGCCTGGCGCAGGGTGGCTGGCACGCGGGACGAGTGCACAAACCCCAGATCGAGCTGACCCCGGGCAAAGGCCTCCACCTGTTCGGCCGAGTTCAGCTCCAGCAACTCCACCTGCACCTGCGGATGCGCCGCCTGGAAGGCCGCGAGGCGCTCGGGCAGGCCCCGGAACAGCATCGAGCCCACGAAGCCGATGCGCACCCGGCTGGTCACGCCCGCTGCGACGTCGCGCGCCTCCAGGCTGGCGCGGTCCACCTCGGCCAGCAGGCGCAAAGCGGAGCGGCGAAAGGCCTCGCCCGCTGGCGTCAGCTTGACGCCATGGCTGTTGCGCTCCAGCAGTTGCGCACCCAGATCGGCTTCCAGCTGCTTGATGTTGAAGCTCAGTGGCGGCTGGGACAGGTGCAGGCGCTTGGCGGCACGGCCAAAGTGCAACTCTTCGGCCAGCACCACGAAATAACGCAGGTGACGCAGCTCCATGGCAATACAAATTTCAAATCGGATCAGAGGAAATCAATATTAGACACAAAAGCATGGCCAGCGAAGAATGCGCCCCATTCCTTTGACCCAGCCCCTTGCCATGAACGCCCGACTGCCCACTGACCTGCAACTTGCCCCCCACGAACACCCGGTGCCTGATCGCGCGGGCGTGAACGCCTACCTGGAAGACCCGGAATTTGCCACCCTGCTGCCCTTGTACCTGAGCCCTGAACTCGTGGCGCACCTCCAGCCCCACCTGCTGCGTTTGGGCGAACTGGCCGGCGGCCCGCTGGACGAACTGGCCCGCACGGCGGACACCCACCCGCCCACCTTGCAGCACCGTGCACGCACGGGCATCGATGAACAAAAAATCCACAAGCACCCGGCCTATGTGGAGATGGAACGCCTCGCCTTCGCGGAGTTCGGCTTGGCGGCCATGTCGCATCGCCCTGGCGTGCTGGGCTGGCCCAGCGCCATGCCGGCCGCCGTGAAGTACGCGCTGACCTACCTGTTTGTCCAGGCGGAATTTGGCTTGTGCTGTCCGCTGTCGATGACCGACTCGCTCACACGCACCCTGCGCAAATTTGGCAGCGAGGAGCTGGTTCAGCGCTACCTGCCCGGGCTGACCGTCCAGGATCTGGACAGCCTGTCCCAGGGCGCCATGTTCATGACCGAACAAGGCGCAGGCTCGGATGTGGCGGCCACCAGCACGGAGGCCAGACCCGATCCGCAGGACCCCGGCGCCTGGCGCCTGTATGGGGACAAGTGGTTCTGCTCCAACCCCGATGCCGCGTTGGCCATGGTGCTGGCGCGCACCGAAGGCGGGCCAGCCGGCATGAAGGGCGTCTCGCTGTTCCTGCTGCCCCGCACCCTGCCGGATGGCAGCACGAACCGCTACCGCATCATCCGCCTCAAGGACAAACTGGGCACCCGCTCCATGGCCAGCGGCGAAATCCGCCTGGAGGGCGCCAAGGCCTGGCTGGTGGGCGAGCTGGGCCGGGGCTTCGTGCAGATGGCCGACATGGTGAACAACTCGCGGCTCTCCAACGGCATGCGCGCCGCTGGCCTGATGCGCCGCGCCGCCGCCGAGGCCCTGCACATTGCCCGTCACCGTCAGGCCTTTGGCAAAGCCTTGATCGACATGCCGCTGATGCAGCGCCAGTTGGCCAAAATTTTGGTGCCCGCAGAACAAGCCCGCACCATGATGTTCCAGACGGCCGAAGCGTTGCGCCGCTCCGATGCCGGCGAGCCTGGTGCCTACGCACTGACCCGGTTGCTGACACCGCTGATCAAATTCCGCGCCTGCCGCGACGCGCGCAAGGCGACGGGCGATGCCATGGAAGTACGCGGCGGCTGCGGCTACATCGAGGAATGGAGCGACCCGCGCATCGTGCGCGATGCCCACCTGGGCTCCATTTGGGAAGGCACCAGCAACATCGTCGCCCTGGACGTGATCCGCGCGATCCAGCGCGAAGGCGCCCTCCCCGTGTGGCGGGAACACATACTGCGCCAGATCGGCGACAGCCCCTGGAACCCCGCCGTGCGCCAGCGCCTCCTGGCCCTGGTCGATGCGGTGCAAGCCTTGGGCCAGCGCACTGCCGAAGAACGCAACGACGCCATGGCCCGGCAGGTGGCCTCGGCCCTCTACCACCTGAGCTCTGCCGTGGCCATGGGCTGGGAGGCCGGACGCACCGGCTCGCTGCGCCGCATGCTCTTGGCCCAGCTGGTGCTGGTCCACCGCCTGTTGCCGCGTGACCCGCTGGCATCGCCAATCGAAGCCAACCTGACCCCACTGTGGGCCACTGAGCACCAGAGCGTCCCGGCCGAGACCCTGCAAGGCCTGAACCTGCTGGGCTGAGTTCCCCCCCGCTCCCACACACCCATAACACCCAGGAGACACTCCTCATGCCACACCCATCCACGCCTCGCCGCAAGCTACTGGCCTGTGCTCTGACTGCTTCTTTCGCGATGGCTTTGCCCCAGCTGGGGATAGCCCAAGGTAGCGTTTTTCCGAGCAAGCCTGTCACCCTGGTCGTACCGTTTGCACCGGGTGGCCCGACCGACGCCATGGCGCGCACCCTGGCGAATGCCATCAAGCCCGTCTTGGGCCAGACCATGCTGGTGGACAACAAACCAGGGGCCGGCGGCAACATTGGCGCAGATCTGGTGGCCCGCGCCGAGGCGGACGGGCACACGTTGCTGTTCGGTACCTCCGGGCCGCTGGCCATCAACGTGAGCCTCTACAACAAGATTGGCTACGACCCGCTCAAGAGCTTCGCGCCCATCCTCCGCCTGGGACACCTGCCAAACGTGCTGGTGGTGCACCCAAGCGTGCCGGCGCAAAACGTCAAGGAATTGATTGCCTACGCGAAAGCGCAGCCAGGCAAGCTGAGCTATGCCTCGTCTGGCAATGGCGCCTCCTCGCACTTGGCAGGCGTCCTGTTCAACCTGCGTACGGGCAGCGAGATCCAGCACATTCCCTACAAGGGGACGGGCCCCGCGCTGAACGACCTGCTGGGTGGGCAGGTGAGCATGTCTTTCACCGACGTACTCACCGCCCTGCCCCACATCAAAGCAGGCAAGCTGCGCATCCTGGGCGTGACCTCGGCCAACCGTTCGCGCAGCCTGCCCGATGTGCCGACGCTGATGGAACAAGGCGTGCCAGACTTCGACGTGAGCGTGTTCTTCGGCGTCGTCGCACCGGCAGGCACACCCAAGGATGTGGTGCAGCGACTGAACAGCGCCCTCTCCCAGGTGCTGCAGCAGCCCGAGGTACGCCAGGGCTTGACGGCACAGGGCTTGGAGATGGCCAGCGACCTGGCGCCGGAACAACTCGCCTCTTTCCTGCAAAAGGAAGTACCGAAGTGGCGTGAAGTGGTCAAGGCCTCAGGCGCCAAGGTGGACTGACATGCCAGCAGACACCCAGACTACCGTCGCACCCGGCGCGCTGGCCGGAATTCGCGTGATCGACCTGTCCCGCGTGCTGGGAGGGCCCTACTGCGGCCAGATCCTGGCCGACCATGGGGCGGATGTGCTCAAGATCGAGCCGCCCCAAGGCGACGAAACCCGCACCTGGGGCCCACCGTTTGAGAACGGCGTCGCCTCCTACTACATGGGCCTGAACCGCAACAAGCGCGGCATGCGCCTGGACCTGACCGAGCCCGCTGGGCGTGAAACCTTGCTGGCCCTGCTCGAAAACGCGGATGTGCTCCTGGAAAACTTCAAGACCGGCACGCTGGAGAAATGGGGCCTGGGCTACGAAACCCTGCGCGAGCGCTTTCCAGCGCTGGTGCATTGCCGGGTCAGCGGCTATGGCGCCGATGGCCCGCTGGGCGGCCTGCCCGGCTACGACGCTGCGATCCAGGCCATGAGCGGGATCATGAGCGTCAACGGCGAGACCGGCGGCGAGCCCCTGCGGGTGGGCCTGCCGGTGGTGGACATGGTGACGGGGCTCAACGCGGTGATCGGCATCTTGCTGGCGCTCCAGGAACGCCAGCGCAGCGGCCAAGGCCAGTTTGTGGAGGCCGCGCTGTACGACTGCGGCTTGTCCTTGTTGCACCCGCACGCCGCCAACTGGTTTGGCGACGGCCGGATCCCCACGCGCACCGGCAACGCCCACCCCAACATCTACCCCTACGACGCTTTTCCGACGGGCACCGTGCCGCTGTTCTTGGCCGTGGGCAACGACCGGCAGTTCCAGCAACTGTGCGCCGCGCTTGACGCGCCGGAACTGGGCAACGACCCGCGCTTTGCCAGCGCCGGCGGGCGCTCGGTCGATCGGGCCGCGCTGCGCGAAGCCCTGGTGGGCCGCATGGCGAATCATGATGGCGAGGCGCTGATGGCCGAACTCAACCGCCGCGGCGTGCCCTGCGGCCCGATCCTGGACGTGCCCCAGGCCTTGAGCCATCCGCACACGGTGCATCGCGGGATGACCGTGAGCCTGCCGGGCGGTTACCGGGGTCTGGGCTCACCCATCAAGCTCAGTCGCACACCCGCCACCTACCGGATGCCACCGCCGGTGGAGCTCAAAGACCCTGATGGGAAGGACACCGGTCTGTAAAGCACCGAAGCACCCTGCATCAATCCTGGTGCCCCCAATACACCAGCGCATCCCGCCCTTCGACGGACAGCGACACCTGCGCGCCCACGGGTAGCAGGACCTTGGTGGGTTCGTGGCCGAAAGGCAGGCCGGTGAGGACGGCGGTTTTTTTCAGCTGGCCGCGCAGCCAGTCCACCACGGTCTGCAGCTTGTAGCCCTTGTCGTGCGGGGTGAGCTTGAAGTCGGAGAACTGCCCCAGCAGCACCGCCTTTTGCCGGGCCAGCACGCCGGCGTGCAGCAGCTGGGTGAGCATGCGTTCGATGCGGTAGGGGTGCTCGTTCACGTCTTCCAGGAACAGGACGCCGCCGCGCACCTGCGGAAAGTACGGCGTGCCCAAGAGCGAGACCAGCACCGACAGGTTGCCGCCCCACAGCGTGGCTTTGGGCACATACAGGTCATCGGGCTGGGCGGGGGCCTCGGGCGTGGTGGGCCGCTCGCGGGGGATGCGCCAACCCGCGCCTTCGCCGTGGCCGTCCAGCAGGTCGTCAAAGCAGGCGGCCATGATGTCGTCGGGCTCGCCCTCGCAACCCCAGTCGGCCACCAGCAGCGGGCCGGCCCAGGTGGTGGCGCCGGTTTTGGCCTGCACCGCTGCCTGAAACGCCGTGAAATCGCTCAGGCCGACAAAGCGGGTGCCCTGCGCAATCGCCTTGGCCACGGCCTTGTAGCGGATGTTGGGCAGGATGCGGCTCAGCCCATAGCCGCCGCGCGAGACCAGGGCCAGGTCGGCCCCGCTGGCCGCTGCGCGGTGGATGGCCGCCAGGCGCGTGGCGTCGTCGCCAGCAAAGCGGGTGTGGCTGGCGAGCGCGTCGGCATCCACTTCCACCGCATGCCCCAGGGCCTGCAGGCGGGCCACGCCCCGGCGAAATGTGGCCTTGTCGCGCACCGCGCCCGAGGGGGAGTAGATGTAGATGTGGCGCGGACCTGGAGCGTGAGCGGCGTCGTGGGAAAGGGGGTGCTTGGAAGACATAAAGGAAGGCCAGGGCCGATCAATTCAAAAATGTGAGCACGTACCGCTCGTAAACATTGGCTTCATGGCAGATTTGATGCTGTTTTCCCCTCAAGGGAATCGGGCAAGAAGTATTCCACAGCCTGTGCAGCCCAGGCAGCCTGCAACGGCCCCTGCCAGCGCAGCACGCGCAAGGGTGAACCGGGCAGGCGCGGCATTCCCAACGCGGGCGGGCGGCGCAGGGCGCCTTGTTGCAGGGCCTTGAGGGCAGCGCGGTAGCCGGAGTCGGCAAACGGGGCTTCGGCCAGCGGATCGCCGGGCGCCAGCGTGGCCGCGCCGCGCCCTTGCCAGACGCACAGGCCTTGCAGGCGCTCAGGCGGCTGCGCCAGTTCGTCCAGCAAAGCCCAGCCGGGGTGGTGCGGGTCTTGCGACAGGACCAGGATCACGCGCTGCGGGTCCAGCCGCTGCAGCCATTCGCGCAGGATCTGGGCGTGGATCTCCCAGCCATGCCAGGCAGTCTTTTTGGGTTTGTCACTGCGGCCAAAGCCGATCAGGTCGGGGGCCAGCACACGATCTCCCTGGGCGAGCCACTCCGGGAGGAAGGGCGCCCAGACCGCGCTCCAGCCCGGCAGACCGTGTAGGCACAGCCAGGTGCGGGGGGCATCCTGGGGGCCTGCGTCCAGATAGTGCAGACGCAAGCCGCCCAGGCGGGGCAGGTCGCTCAAGTAATGAGACATGGACTTTCCCTGTGGGGCGGTCAGGGCGTCGAGGGCCTGAACGGCATCCAGGCCGGCAAAGCGCGCCTCGGGGGTGCGCAAGGCGTCGTCGCGCAGCGGGTGGCGAGCCAGGGCCTCGCGGCGTTGCTTGGCGCGGCGCTGCTGAAAAAACTGCTGCAGCAGCGCGCCACAGTCCTGCGCCAGCACGCCGCCATGAACCTGGGTGTGGTGGTTCAGCGCGGCCTGCGCGAACAGGTCTACCACCGATCCCGCCGCACCGGTGCGGGGATCGGGCGCGCCATAAACCACGCGGCCGACCCGGGCATGCAGCATGGCACCGCTGCACATGGCGCAGGGCTCCAGCGTCACGTACAGCGTGCAGCCCTCCAGCCGGTAGTTGCCCAGCGCGGCGGCGGCAGCGCGCAGGGCGACGATCTCGGCATGGGCGGTGGGGTCGTGGTCGTGCACCGGGGCGTTGTGGCCGGTGGCAATCACGGCGCCGTCCTTGACCACCACGGCGCCCACCGGGACCTCGCCCACGGCGGCGGCGGCGCGCGCCTGGGCCAGGGCTTGCTGCATCCAGAATGCGTCATCCGGATCACCGGGAGTGCAAGGAACGGTCATGAAACATCAAAAACAGGAGCAGCTTCCGCTGGTGAAATAAGGGCTGGAGGCCACTTTGGCTGGCAAAACGGCTCAGCGGGCGTCGTCAGGCATCGGGCGGGGCTGCATCAGCTCCTGCACCTGCTGGCCGATCTGTGCAGGCACCGCTGCGGGACTGGTCGCAGCGCCAGGGTTGGCGGGTGCCGTGGCCGCAGGGGTGCTGGGAGCGAGCACCGGAGCAGTCTGAGGCACCGGCAGGCTGGAAAACTGCGTGCGCACCAGCAGCGCCACCAAGGCCAGGGCCAGCAAAAGGCCAATGATCGAAAACGCTGCGCGCATGGGGAAGCCTCCAGGAAAAGAGCGTCGATTGTTGCGGCAAACGCCCCCCCAAAACCTCCCCCTGGGATAATCCCGCCCCATGTCTCTCCTGCCCCACCAGCTCGAACTGCTCT
>CAYZPX010000057.1:0-14386 GCA_964480105.1 uncultured Burkholderiaceae bacterium
TCCATGAAGGCGATGTAGGGCTTGGGGTAGTTGTGGATCAGGTGGTTGAGGGCGTATTCCTCGGTGAAGAAGTCTTCCAGCAGCGGATTGCCCTGGCTGCCCGCCTGGTGCAGAAATCGGATGTCGCCGCCGGCACAAAACGCGCCAAACGGGCCTTCCTTATTGCTGCCGCGGATGGCTACCGCCAGCACGGCAGGGTCGTCCTTCCAGGCCAGCAACTGGGCCATCAGGTCACGCACCATGCCCAGGGACAGGGCATTGAGCGCCTTGGGGCGGTTCAGGGTGATCAGGCCCACTTGGCCGCGCACTTCGGCCAATACGTCTGCGGTCGTCTCCGTCATGGTTTTCCTTGGTTTATCGAAGGTTTGAAAAACGCAAACGATAACCGAGCCCATCGCCCTGCCGCTGTCCCGAGGGGGTCAAAAAGCGCCATGGCAGCGCACAGAAGTGCCAAGCAAAACGCCCTGCGCTGGGCAGGGCGTTTTCAGGAAAGCGAAGTGACGATCAGCCTTCGCGGCCAGCGCGCTTGCGCTCGTGCTCTTTCAGGTGGCGCTTACGCAGACGGATGGACTTGGGCGTGATTTCGACCAGCTCGTCGTCCTCGATGAATTCCACGCCGTATTCCAGCGTCAGGTCGATCGGGGGGGTGATCTTGATCGCGTCTTCCTTGCCGGACACACGGAAGTTGGTCAGCTGCTTGGTGCGGGTGGCGTTGACGATCAAGTCGTTGTCGCGGCTGTGGATGCCGACGATCATGCCCTCGTACACGGGGTCACCTGCACGCACAAACATGCGGCCACGGTCGTCAAGCTTGCCCAGGGCATAGGTGAAGATTTCACCGTCGTCCATGGAGATCAGAACGCCGTTCTTGCGACCGCCAATCTCGCCCTTGTGCGGTTCGTAGCTGTCGAAGATGTTGGAGATCAAGCCCGAACCGCGGGTCAAGTTCAGGAATTCGTTGGTGAAGCCAATCAGGCCACGCGCTGGAATACGGTATTCCAGGCGCACACGGCCGCGACCATCGGGTTCCATGTTGACCAGCTCGCCCTTGCGCTCGCCCAGGGCCTGCATCACGCCACCTTGGTGCTGCTCTTCGATGTCAGCGGTCACCAGCTCGATGGGTTCGCAACGCTCACCGTTGATGTCTTTGAACACCACGCGCGGCTTCGAGACAGCCAGCTCGTAGCCCTCACGGCGCATTTCTTCCAGCAAGATGGTCAAGTGCAGTTCGCCGCGGCCCGAGACTTCAAAAATGCCGTCTTCGTCGGTTTCCTTCACGCGCAGGGCCACGTTGGAGCGCAGCTCTTTTTGCAGGCGGTCCCAAATCTGGCGGCTGGTGACGAACTTGCCTTCACGGCCTGCCAAGGGCGAGGTGTTCACGCAGAAGTTCATGGTCAGCGTGGGCTCGTCAATCTTCAGCATCGGCAACGGCTGGGGATTGAGCGGGTCGGTGATGGTTTCGCCAATACCGATGTTCTCAATGCCATTGACCAGCACGATTTCGCTGGGGCCCGCTTCGTTCACCTGCACACGATCCAGCCCCTGGAACTGATGGATTTGGTTGATGCGACCTTTGTAGCTGGCACCACCCGGACCGGCCATCACCAGCACGTCTTGCCCCACCTTCAAGGTCCCTTGGGTGATGCGACCCACACCAATACGGCCCACGAACGTGGAGTAGTCCAGCGCCGAGACCTGCATTTGCACCGGTGCTGCCGGATCGCCTTGGACCGAAGGCACGTGGCGCAAAACGGTGTTGAACAGGGCCGACATGTCAGGGCCCCACTGCTCGCCCGGCTCGCCTTGCTCCAGTGAGCTCCAGCCATTGATGCCCGAGGCATACACCACGGGGAAGTCGAGCTGCTCGTCGGTGGCGCCCAGCTTGTCGAACAGGTCAAACGCAGCGTTCACCACTTTGTCGGGGTTGGCACCGGGCTTGTCCACTTTGTTCACCACGACGATGGGCTTGAGGCCCAAAGCCAGCGCTTTCTTGGTGACGAAACGCGTTTGCGGCATGGGGCCTTCTTGCGCGTCGATCAGCAGCACCACACCATCCACCATGGACAGCGCACGCTCCACTTCGCCGCCGAAGTCCGCGTGGCCGGGCGTGTCGAGGATGTTGATGTGCGTGCCTTCCCAACTCACGGCGCAGTTCTTGGCCAGAATGGTGATGCCGCGCTCGCGTTCGATGGCGTTGTTGTCCATCACGGTGTCCACGACCTTTTCGTGTTCAGCAAAGGTGCCGGACTGGCGCAGCAGCTGGTCCACCATGGTGGTTTTGCCATGGTCCACGTGGGCAATGATGGCGATGTTGCGAATTTGTTTGCTCATAGTGCTTCCAATCTGCCGGCATTCGCGCGCGGCGTACTTTCCAAAATTTGTTGAATTTCCAGGGGGCTCAGGAGCCGGTCGGGAATCAGCTGGCCCGCCTGGACATGGCCCACCCCCAGCAGGGCGCGGGGCCGTTCGCCAAACACGGCGACCGCCGGTGCATCGGGCCAGGGCCCGCGTCGGCGCATGCCGGACAAAAATTTGCCGGCATTGTCCGCATCCAGGGTGACAGGCAGGTGACCGGCCAGCAGCGTTTCCACCGGCTGCAGGCAGGCCAGGCGCTGGGCCTCGTCCATGGCTTCGAGCTGGGCCAATGTGACGCAGCGCTCCACCCCCAGACCACCGGTGTCCACGCGCCGCAGGAACGACAGGTGCGCACCGCAGCCCAGGGCCTTACCAATGTCCTCACCCAGGGTGCGGATGTAGGTGCCCTTGCTGCAGGTCACTCTGATTTTGATAGCTAGTACCGCTGGATTTTCTTGGCTTAGAACCAGATTCAAGGCATAAATCACCACCTCGCGGGCGGGGCGCTCGACCTCGATCCCGGCTCGGGCGTATTCGTACAGCGCCTTGCCATCTTTCTTCAAGGCGCTGTGCATGGGTGGTACCTGGCGGATCGGCCCGGTGAATTGCGCCTGCACCTGCGCCAGCCGCTCGGGCGTGAGCTGCGCGGGATCGACCGGGCACTGGGCCAGCACCTCGCCCTCGGCATCGCCGGTGGTCGTGGTGGTGCCCAGCACGGCAATCGCTTCGTAGGTTTTGGGGGCTTCCAGCTGCAACTGACTGAACTTGGTCGCTGCGCCAAAGCACAGCGGCAGCACGCCGGTAGCCAGGGGATCCAGGGTGCCGGTATGGCCTGCTTTTTCGGCGCGCAGCAGCCACTTCACCTTTTGCAAGGCGTCGTTGCTGGACCAGGTCAGCGGTTTGTCGAGCAGCAGCACCCCGTGCACCGGGCGCCGCTGCACCCGCACACGGGATGCCGGGGCGTTCATGCGTCCTCGTCTTTGGAACGTGAAGCCACGGCTTGCGCGATCAGCGCGTTCATGTCCGCCGCGCGCTCGGTGGTGCGGTCGTACACAAAGTGCAGCGTGGGCACGGTGTGGATATGCAGGCGCTTGAACAGGCCGTTGCGCAGGTGGCCGGCGGCATGGTTCAGGGCATCCTGGGTTTCCTGCGGATCCCCGATCAGCACCGTGAAAAACACCTTGGCATGGGCGTAGTCGGGCGTGACTTCCACGCCCTGCAGGGTCACCATGCCCACGCGCGGGTCTTTCAACTCGCGCGCGATCAGCTCCGTCAGATCCCGCTGGATCTGATCGGCCACCTTGAAGGCCCGGTTCGGGCCTGCAGATTTCTTCGCGGGCATGGCTTACAGCGTCCGGGCGATTTCCTTGATGTCGAAGAACTCCAGCTGATCACCTTCTTTGATGTCGTTGTAGTTCTTGAGTTTGATACCGCACTCGAAGCCTTCCTTGACTTCCTTGACATCGTCCTTGAGGCGGCGCAGCGATTCGACTTCGCCGGTGTAGATGACCACGTTCTCGCGCAGCAGGCGGAACTTGGCGTTGCGGTGCACAAAACCGGACGTGACGTAAGAACCCGCCACCGTGCCGATCTTGGAGGCCACGAACACCGTCCGGATCTCGGCGGTACCAATGGCTTCCTCGCGCTGCTCGGGGGCGAGCATGCCGGACATCGCTGCTTTCAACTCATCCACGGCATCGTAGATGATGTTGTAGTAATGGATGTTCACATCGTTGGTCTCGGCCGTCTTGCGGGCACCGGCATCGGCGCGCACGTTGAAACCGATCACGATGGCCTTGGAGGCGATCGCCAGGTTGATGTCGGACTCGCTGATACCACCCACACCGGCGTAGACCAGCTGCACGCGGATCTCGTCGGTCGAGAGCTTGAGCAGCGACTGGGCCAGCGCTTCCTGCGAACCTTGCACGTCGGCCTTGATGATGATGGGCAGGGTTTGCACCTCGCCCGCCTGCATTTCGGCAAAGACGTTTTCCAGCTTGGCGGCCTGTTGCTTGGCCAGCTTGGTGTTGCGGAATTTGCCGGCGCGGTAGGTCGCGATTTCGCGGGCACGGCGTTCGTCGGTCAACACCATGAACTCGTCGCCAGCCTGCGGCACTTCGGTCAGACCCTGGATTTCGACCGGAATCGACGGGCCTGCGGTCTTGGCGACCTTGCCGTTCTCGTCCAGCATGGCGCGCACGCGGCCATAGGTCTGGCCTGCCAGCACCACATCGCCCACCTTCAGCGTGCCGGCCTGCACCAGCACCGTGGCCACCGGGCCGCGGCCCTTGTCCAGCTTGGCTTCGATCACCAGGCCCTTGGCCAGGGACTCGACTGGGGCGGTGAGTTCCAGCACTTCGGCCTGCAGCAGCACCTGTTCCAGCAGCTCGTCGATGCCCATGCCAGTCTTGGAGGACACGGGTACGAACGGCGAGTCACCACCGTACTCTTCGGGCACCACCTCTTCCACTACCAGCTCTTGCTTGACGCGGTCGGGATTGGCATCGGGCTTGTCGGCCTTGGTGATGGCGACCACGATCGGAACGCCCGCTGCCTTGGCGTGCTTAATGGCTTCCTTGGTCTGAGGCATGACGCCGTCGTCGGCCGCACAGACCAGGATGACGATGTCGGTCGCCTGGGCGCCACGGGCACGCATGGCCGTGAAGGCCTCGTGACCAGGGGTATCCAGGAAAGTGACCATGCCGCGCGGCGTGTCCACATGGTAGGCACCGATGTGCTGGGTAATGCCGCCGGCTTCGCCCACCGCCACCTTGGCGCGGCGGATGTAGTCCAGCAGCGAGGTCTTGCCGTGGTCCACGTGGCCCATGACAGTGACGACCGGGGCGCGGGGCAGCTTTTCTGCATCCTGTTGCGCTGCATCGTCATCAAACGCTTCGGGATCGTCCAGGGCCGCCACAACCGCCTTGTGACCCATTTCTTCCACGACGATCATCGCGGTGTCCTGGTCCAGCGGCTGGTTGATGGTGACCATCTGGCCCATTTTCATCAGCGCCTTGATGACCTCGGAGGCCTTGATCGACATCTTGTGCGCCAGTTCGGCCACGGTGATGGTCTCGGGCACATGCACTTCGATGACACGGGCCTCGACCGGTGCGGCCTGGTGGTCGTCGCGCTGATCGCGGTCGTTGCCACGGCGGCCGCCGCGGGGACCCGCACGCCAGTTGCCACGGCCAACGCCGCCGCTGCTGTCGCCGCGGGTCTTGATTTCTTTTTTCTTGCCAGGTTCGCCAGCCCAGCTGGAGGACAGCTTGGCCGACTTGACTTCCTTGCCTGCAGCGCCTGCCGGGGCAGCGGCAGGGGCAGCACCGCCCGGGCGGGCGGCACCAGGGGCCTGGGCCGGCTTGTGCAGAGTGCCTTTCTTGGCATCTGCGCCAGGGGCCTTGGGTGCGGGCTTGGGCTCCTCGGGCTTCTTGGCCACCATCACGCCCTTCTTGGGCGCGGACATCATCGCGCGGATGGCCTCGGCCTCGGCCAAGGCCTTGCGGCGGCGCTCGTCCAGGTCTGCAGCACGGGCTGCTTCTTCGGCGGCACGCGCCTTGGCCTCCGCTTCGGCCTTTTCGCGGGCAACCGCCGGGGCCGCGGCACGGGCAGCCGCTTCCGCCGCCTGCTCACGCGATGCCTCTTCCTTGGCTGCGCTGGCCTGGGCCTTGCGCTGGGCTTCCTGGGCGGCATAGGCCGCAGCGCGCTCTTCAGCCTCGCGCTCGCGGCGCTCACGCTCTTCGCGCTCCTGGCGCTTCTGGACCAGCTCCTCTTCCTGGCGGCTGATCAGCTCGGCCTGGCGACGGGCTTCTTCCTCGCGGCGGCTGAGGTCGGCCTCATGGGCGGCGTCGGCGCGGGCCTCGTCACTCAGGGACTCGTCCGGTGCGGCCAGCTCAGGTTCGTCCTCACGCTTGATGAAGGTGCGCTTCTTGCGCACTTCCACCTGGATGGTGCGGGCCTTGCCCGTGGCGTCGGCCTGCTTGATCTCGCTGGTGGATTTCTTCACCAGCGTGATCTTCTTGCGGTCGGTCGAAGCCGTGCCATGGCTGGCCTGCAAATGGGCCAGCAGCTTTTGCTTGTCTGACTCGGTCAGGGGGTCTGCGGCAGACGACTTACCCACGCCGGCAGCCTTGAGCTGATCCAGCAGGATTTCGGGCGATTTCTTGAGTTCATTGGCGAACTCGGCGACGGTGTTACTCGACATATTCCTTACATACCTCCCAGACCTTTACGCCTGCCCTGCGGTGAACCAATGTTCACGCGCTTTCAGGATCAGGGCTTTGGCGGCCTCTGGCGACTGGCCGGTCATTTCGGTGAGCTCATCGATGGCCAAATCGGCCAGGTCGTCACGGGTGTGGACCCCGCCCTGGGCCAGTTTGGCAATCACTTCGGGGGTCAGGCTCGGGTCGAGGTCGCGCAGGTCTTGCGAGACTTCTTCCACACTTTCCTCGCGGGCGATTTCCAGGGTCAGCAAGGCGTCCTTGGCACGGGCACGCAGTTCGTTGACGGTGTCCTCGTCGAAGCCCTCGATTTCGAGCATTTCCTGCAGTGGCACGTAGGCCACTTCTTCCAGGCTGTTGAAGCCTTCGGCAATGAGGATGTCGGCGATTTCCTCGTCCACATCCAGTTTTTCCATGAACAGGCGGCGGGCCTGGTCGGTTTCATCGGCCTGCTTTTGTGCCGATTCAGCCGCGTCCATGATGTTGATCTTCCAGCCCGTGAGGTCAGAAGCCAGGCGCACATTCTGGCCACCACGGCCAATGGCGATTGCCAGGTTTTCTTCATCCACCACCACGTCCATGGCGTGCTTTTCTTCGTCGACCACGATGGACTGCACGTTGGCGGGCGCCAGCGCGCCAATGACGAACTGGGCAGGGTCTTCAGACCACAGCACAATGTCCACGCGCTCGCCGGCGAGTTCGTTGGTCACGGCATTGACACGGGTGCCACGCACACCGACACAGGTACCGATCGGATCCACACGCTTATCGTGCGAGATCACCGCAATCTTGGCGCGAGAACCAGGGTCACGGGCGCAACTTTTGATTTCGAGCAAGCCCTGCTCAATCTCGGGGACTTCCTGACGGAACAGCTCGACCATGAAAGCCGGCGCAGAGCGGGACAGGATGATGGGCGCACCGCGCAGCGTCAGGTCCACTTCCATGATCATGGCGCGCACGCGGTCGCCACTGCGCAGGTTTTCTTTGGGGATCATCTCGCTGCGGCGCAAACGGCCTTCGACACGGCCGCTTTCGACGATCAGGTCGCCCTTGTCCATGCGCTTGACCGTGCCCGTGAAGATTTTTTCCCCACGCGACATGAAGTCGTTGAGCAGCATTTCGCGTTCGGCATCGCGGATCTTCTGCAGGATGACTTGCTTGGCGGCCATCGCGCCAATGCGGCCGATGGGCAGGGACTCCACGCCTTCTTCGATGTACTCGCCTACCTGGATGGTCGGCACGCGGTCCTGCGCGTCCATGAGCAACTCTTCGGCGTCCGGGTTTTGCAAGCCGGCGTCGTCAGGCACCACCAGCCAGCGGCGGAAGGTTTCGTAGTTGCCGCTGTCCCGGTCGATGGCCACCCGAATGTCCACCTCGCCGGGATACAGCTTCTTGGTCGCCTGTGCCAGGGCCAGTTCGACCGCGCCCAAGACCACATCCCGCTCCACGTTTTTCTCGCGGGAGATGGCCTCGACCAACATCAACAATTCGCGATTCATGCGACAAACTCCTATTTCAATCACCGAAAGCAGACCCTTTGTGGCGCGTTGGCACGGCGGGCCGCCCTTTTATTCGTTCTCTGCGGCGTCTTCAGGCGGGGGTGGCAGCCGGCTTGCGCTGGCGGCCCTTGAAATCCACGATGGGCGCCAGACGGGCTTCGCGTAACTCGTCCAGCGTGAAGCCCATCACCTGCAGCGGGACCGGGGCGCGTTTTTTGCTGACCTTCTGCCCGGGCTTGGGCGCAGGCGCATCGGACCAGACAATTTGCCAGCCACCGGCTTCGGCACGCTCCAGGGTGCCACGGAATTTTTTGCGGTTGGCATTGACCTGCCCAGCTGCGGCCGCGCCGATCGGGGCCTTGAGGGTCACATCGATGACTTCGCCCTCAAACCGCTGAAAATCCTGTTCGTGGCGCAGCGGCCGGTCAATCCCTGGGGACGACACTTCCAGACGGGTGTACTCCACACCGTCAACCTCTAGCGCGAACTGCAGCTGGCGCGTGACCTTTTCGCAGTCTTCCACGGTCACGAAAGCCTCGGCTTCGAGCGCGGGGGGGGCGGAAGGGTCTTGTGCGGCAGGGGGCGCCCAAGGCAGATCGATGGTGATGCGCAACAAGCCCCCGGCGGACCGCTCGATCTCCACCAGGTCGTAACCCAACCCTGTCACGGTTTGCTCAACGATTTGCTGCAATGCCACGTGCTTCGATCAATTCCAAAAAGTGCCAGACAACAGAGGGCGGCGTTGTGCGCCACACCCCAAAAGCGAAAGACCAAAAAAAACGGGCGGTTGGTACCCGCCCGTTTGGTCGTGAGGCCCGTATTGTAGCCCTGAAAGCCCAGATTGCCAAGTAACTGCCAGTGCTTCCCACAGGATTCAGCTACCGTCGCGGGCCGCGACACGGCACAGCACCGCGAGTGCTTCAGGGTCTGTTCCTGCAGGCACCAGGGGGGCATGGCTGGACGCGGCGCCAACCTGCGCCAGCAAACGTTCCAGGATCGCCGACTGGGGTAGCAGCGGCCCGGCAAAGTCAAGCACCATGCCCGTCGGCAGCGCCCGCCCCACAAGCACGGTGGGGAAGGTTTCCACGTCCAGGTCACCCAGCAACTCCGGCGCGTCTTCCACATCCACCCAGACAAAGCGCAGGCCAGAATGGACGCGGGCCTGGGCCTCGAACACGGCCCGGTAATCACGGCAGGTGCCACACCATTCGGCGCACAAACAGACGACCCAGGTTTCCATCACCACGCCCCCTTCAGAAACCACGCCGTTCGCGGACCTGGTGGACATCCATCGTGCCGACGGCGCCCGCCTGGTTGCCCCAGCGGTTGCGGATGAAGGTGCTGACGGCAGCGACCTCCTCGTCCCGCAGGGCCTGCACGAAGGGAGGCATGCCGTGCGGCTGCGGGTTGCCTGCCGTGGCAGGCAGGTACCCGCCTTGCAACACCGCCTGCACGACGTTCGTGGCATCGGGCAAGGTGATCGCCCGGTTGCCCGACAGAGGTGGAAAGGCGCCAGGCCGGCCTTCGCCCTGCTCACCATGGCACTGGGCGCAGTGTTGCGCATACACGGCCTCGCCGCGGGCCATCAGCGCAGTGGCGGGTGGCGTGCGGGTGGGCACGACCACCTGGGTGGGTGCTGGCAAGTCCTGCAGGTACACGGCCGTGGCGCGCAAATCCGCCTCGGTCCAGTGCTGGGTACTGTCAAACACCACTTCCGCCATGGGACCGATGACCGATGCCCGAGGCGCCTGTCCGTTGCGCAGCAAGGCCACCACTTCATTCAGCGGCCAGGTGCCAACGCCTCCTTCTGCGGGATCGCTCAAGGCCGGGGCATACCAGGGCTGGCCGGGCATGCGGCCACCGGCCAAGGAGAGCGGATTTTGCGAGGCCCCCAGCGCATTGCGAGGGCTGTGGCAAGCGGCGCAATGCCCAAGGCCCTGGACCAGGTAGGCGCCGCGCTGCCATTCCGGGGTCTTGCCTGCGACGGGCGCGGGAGGAGTGCCCGGACTGAAATACAAGGCCCGCCACACCGCCAAGGCGGCCTGGGTGTTGTAGGGAAAGCGCAGGGCGTGCGGTTTTGCAGGCTGGGCCACCGGTGGCAGGCTCTGAAAGTAGGCGTACAGGTCCTCGGCATCCTCGCGGCTGACATGGGTGTAGCTGGGATACGGAAAGGCTGGATACAACCAGCGCCCGTCCCTAGAGCGGCCGTTGTGCAAGGCCCGCCAGAACTCGGCAGAGGTCCAGCGGCCCAGCCCGGTGTCTGGATCGGGGGTGAGGTTGCTGCTGTAGAACGTGCCATACGGCGTTGGCAAGGCGCGCCCGCCTGCGTAGGGCGTGCCCCCCTGGGCGGTATGGCAGCCCATGCAATTGCCAAGCTTGGACAGGTAGGCTCCCCGGGCCACGCGGGTCTCGATGGGAACGGTGGCAAGGGGGGGGCTGTCCGACAAGGGCGCCTCGCCCCGGTGGTTCAGCGCCAGCACGGCGGCGGCCAGGGCAGCCCCTGCCAACGCCAGTCCCCCCAGGATCTTGAAACGGGTCTTCATGGGTGCGTTCATCTCCACCAGGCAGTCAACGGGATGCGCCCTGGGCCAGCGGCAGGCTGTCCACCCCACCACAGGCGGTGGGCAGGGGCGCAGGCAGGCGGTCGGCGGGCTTGGGCACAGCGGGCAAGGGCTGTGCAGCCAACCACGCGGCCACAGCCGTCACCTCGGCTGGCGAAAGCGCTTTGGCAATCTGGGCCATGCAGTCGGGCGACTGGGCGCGGCGCTGCCCGGTCTTCCAGGCCCCCAGCTGGCTGTTCAGGTAGTCGCGCGAGAGGCCCAGCAGCCCCGGAATGGCGGGCTGCACGCCGGTCATGGCGCCACCATGGCACTGGACGCAGGCCGGCAGCCCCCGCGAAGGGTCCCCGTGAAAGACCAGCTGGCGCCCCTGTGCCAGCACCGCGGGCGGCTCGGACGGCGGTGGCGGGGGCGGGTACGGCAGGTCCAGCGCAGCGAAATGTGCCGCCATGTCCTGCAAGTAGCCATCGCTCAAGTGCACGAGCAAGTCGCCCATCAGCGGGTAGCTGCGGCGGCCGTCCTTGAAATTGCGCAACTGGTTGGCCAGGTACACCGCCGGCTTGCCCGCAATGCGCGGGAAATAGCCGTGGGGCGTGGCGCGACCTTCTTTGCCATGGCAGGCGGTGCAGGCCATGACGCGGGTTTCCATTCCGAGGGCTGGCGTGACCGGTTCGACCGCCAGGGCGGCTTGACCCGCCCCCCACAGCACCACGGCCCCCAGCACCCGTGACCACTTCCAGGCCGCCGATGTTTTCAGCGTGCTGCGCATTGGCGCCTCCTTGTTGTGCATTTGCCATCCATACGGTTTCAACTCCTCACAACCCGCTCGTGGTCCCGGTCCGGACGGCGCCAGGGGTCCACATGGGTCATCAAATTCAGCACCCGGTGCCGCTGCAGCACGCGCTGGCGGGCCTCAACGGCAATGTCATGCCCCTCCTCCACGGAAATCTGGGCATCCACCTCAATATGGGCATCCACGACGACCATGTCGCCCATCTTGCGGGTGCGCACATCGTGCACGCCAACCACCCCGGGGGTGTCGAGCAAGGTCTGGCGGATGGCTTGGACCTCAGCCTCGTCCACCGCACGGTCCATCAGGTCGTGCAGGGCATCCCAACCGAACTCCCAGCCCATCTTGCCGACCATGAAACCCACGATCAGCGCGGCGATCGGGTCCAGGATGGGGTAGCCCGCCAAGTTGCCCGCAATACCCACCCCCACGACGAGCGACGAAGCCGCATCGGAGCGGGCGTGCCAGGCATTGGCCACCAGCATGCTGGATTTCACTTTTTTGGCCACCGCCAGCATGTAGCGGAACAGCAGTTCCTTGCCCACCAGCGCCAGCCCAGCAATCCACAGCGCCAGGGAATGGACCGGCGCCACCGACTCGGGACTTTCCAGCTTTTGCACCGCCGAAGCCACCATGCCCAAACCCACGCCCAGCAGCAGCAGCCCCAGCACCAACGAGGCGGCCGTTTCAAAACGGTGGTGGCCGTAAGGATGTTTTTCATCGGCGTCTTTTTGCGCGTGGTGGTTGGCCCACAGCACCACGAAATCGGCCACCAGGTCCGACAGCGAATGGATGCCATCCGCGATCAGCGCCTGGGATTTGGCAAAGATACCCACCGCAATCTGAATGGCCGTCAGCACCACATTGACCACCACGCTCACCCAGGTGCTGCGCCGCGCGGCGGCCGCGCGCTCCTCGGGGCTGTGCAGGGCATCGTCTTCGTCTAGGGGGTCGTGCAGCATCGGGGCTCCTGGAAGGCAAGGCGCCCGTCCCGATTGGTGGAAAACAGGCTTCAGGGAAAACCCGCGAGCTTACCGCGCCTGGGCGTCCAAACCGGCGGCAGCGACCAGGCGGCGGGTGTAAGGATGGGCCGGCGCCTCCAGCACCTGGGCGACCGGCCCCGCCTCCAGCACGGCGCCATCCTTCATCACCAGCACCTCGTGCGCCATGGCGCGCACCACGTCCACGTCGTGGGTGATCAAGAGGTAGGCCAGCCCTTTTTCGCGCTGCAGGCGCTGCAGCAGGGACAACACCTGTTGCTGGATCGTCACATCGAGCGCGCTGGTCGGCTCGTCCAGCACCAGCAGGCGCGGCTGCACGATCAGCGCGCGGGCAATCGCCAGGCGCTGGCGCTGCCCGCCGGAGAAGGCGTGGGGATAGCGCGCCAGCAAGCCGGGGAATTGCGCCTCGGTCAGGCCCACCTCGTCCAGCACGGCCAGCACGCGGCGGCGGCGCTCGGCGGCGTCGGCTTCGGGGGCGTGCACGCGCAGGCCCTCGCCCACGATCTCCTCCACCGTCAAGCGGGGCGACAGCGACGAAAACGGGTCCTGGAACACCACCTGCACCTGGCGTCGCAGCGCCTGGTTGGCTGGCGTATTGCGCATGGCCGGTTGCTGCCAGGCCTGGCCGACCACATGCAGCGCGCCCTCATGCGGCAGCAGGCCCAGGATGGCCTGCGCCAGCGTGGACTTGCCCGATCCCGACTCGCCGACGATGCCCAAGGTGCGCCCTGGCGGCAAGCGCAAGTCCACGCCCTGGACCGCCTCAAAACGCCCCTGACGGAACCAGCCACGCCAACCAGGCAAGGGCGTCGGGTAGGCCACCCGCAGGCCCTGGGCCTGCAGCACGGGCGGCACGTTCGGGTCCACCGGTCCTTCGGGCACGTCGCGGCGGGGCCGGCTGGCCAGCAGGCGCTGGGTGTAGGGGTGCCGGGGCCGGGCAAAGACCTCGGCCACCGGGCCCTGCTCCACCAGCAGGCCCTGCTCCATCACCGCCACGCGGTCGGCAAAGCGACGCACCAGGTTCAGGTCGTGGGTGATCAGCAGCACGGCCATGCCGGTTTCGCGCTGCAGCTCGGACAACAGCTCCAGGATTTGCCCGCGCAGCGTGACGTCCAGCGCCGTGGTGGGCTCGTCGGCCAGCAGCAGGCGCGGGGCGCTGGCCAGGGCCATAGCGATCATCGCCCGCTGGCGCTGGCCGCCGCTGAGCTGGTGCGGCAAGGCCTGGGCGCGGCGTTCGGGCTCGGGAATGCCGGTCTTGGCCAAGAGTGCGATCGCACCCTCCGTGGCCTCGGCGGCGGTCTGGCCGCGTTTGAGCTGTAGCACCTCGGCAATCTGCGCGCCCACCGTCAGCAAGGGGTTGAGCGCGGTCATGGGCTCCTGGAAGACCATGGCGATCTCGCCACCGCGCAAGGCGCGCATGGAACGCTCTGAAAAAGAGAGCATGTTCCGCTCATTCCATAAGGCCTGACCGCTGATTTCGGCATCAGCGACCAGGCGCAGCAAGCTCAGGGCGGTGATCGTCTTGCCCGAGCCGGATTCGCCGACCAGCGCCAGCTTTTCGCCGGGAGCGATGGCAAAGTCCACGCCGCGCACGACTTCTTTAGGGCCAAAGCGCACGCACAGATCGCGCACCTGCAACAACGGTGCGGCCTGCTGGAGATGGGGGGAAGGCTGCATGTTCATCGCTCTGCCTTTCGGGGGTCCAGCGCATCGCGCAGGGCATCGCCCATGAACGTGAGCAACAGCAAGGTCACCACCAGCACGCCAAAGGTGGACAGCGAAATCCACCACGCGTCGATGCTGTTCTTGCCCTGGCTGAGCAGCTCGCCCAGGCTGGGGGTGCCCGGCGGCACGCCCAGGCCTAGGAAGTCCAGCGAGGTCAGCGCCAGGATGGCCGCGCTCATGCGAAACGGCAAAAACGTGACCACGGGCGTCAGGCTGTTGGGCAGCAGGTGCCGCCAGA
>CAYZPX010000058.1:0-14363 GCA_964480105.1 uncultured Burkholderiaceae bacterium
GCCGCAACTACGGCATGCTGATTGGCGAGCCCACCGCCGAAGCCATCAAGAAGCAGATTGGTTCCGCCTTTCCGGGCTCCGAAGTCAAGGAAATGGAAGTCAAGGGCCGCAACCTCAGCGAAGGCGTGCCCCGCAGCTTCACGATTTCTTCCAACGAAGTCCTTGAAGCCTTGACCGACCCGCTCAACCAGATCGTCTCCGCCGTCAAGAACGCATTGGAACAGACCCCCCCTGAGCTGGGCGCTGACATTGCCGACCGCGGCATGATGCTGACGGGCGGCGGTGCGCTGCTGCGCGACCTGGACCGCCTGCTGGCCGAAGAAACCGGCCTCCCCGTGCTGGTGGCCGAAGACCCGCTGACCTGCGTGGTGCGTGGCTGCGGCATGGCCCTGGAAAACATGGGCCGCCAGGGCAGCATCTTCACGAGCGACTGAACGTGCGCGGCCCCCTGGGCTGCGAGCCCATTCCCCATCCCCCACGCCTGGGCGGCGCTGCCGCCGGGGCCGGCAGCCTGCCATGCCCTTGAGTTCCTTCGAGCGCCAGGCGCCGCCCTTCTTCCGGCAGGGGCCTTCGGCCCTCTCCCAGCTACTCTTCTACGGCGCCTTGGCGCTGTTTTTGATGGTGGCCGACGCCCGCTGGCAGCTGGCAGGCCCGGTGCGCCAGGTGGTGACGGCGGTGCTCTACCCTGTGCAATGGGTGGCTGCGCAGCCCGTGGACTGGCTCCAGCAGGGCATGGGCTACCTGGCGTCCCGCCACCAGGTCCAGCAGTCTGCCGATGCGCTGCGTCTGCAACTGGCCGAGGCCACGCTGCGCGCCCACGAGGCCGAACTGCTGCGCCTCGAAAACGCCCAGCTGCGCGAACTGCTGGACTTGCGCGCCCAGATGAAAGTGCCCATGCAGGCCGCCCAGGTCATCTACGACACCCCCGACCCCTACACCCGCCGCGTGGTGGTGGACCAGGGAGCCACGGCGGGCGTGGAGCGTGGCGCCCCGGTGCTGGACGGCGCGGGCGTGCTGGGCCAGGTCACGCAGGTTTATCCCTTCTCCAGCGAGGTCACGCTGCTGACCGACCGTGAACAGTCGATCCCCGTGCTGAACGTGCGCACCGGTGTGCGTGGCGTGGCCTATGGAGACCCGGCCATGCCCACCGGGCAGAGCGCGGGCATGGAGCTGCGTTTCATGCTCGCCAGTTCCGACATCGAGGTGGGCGACCTGCTCTCCACCAGCGGGGTGGACGGCGTTTACCCGCCCGGACTGCCCGTGGCGCGCGTGGTACAGGTGGACCGCCGCTCCGATTCGTCCTTTGTCCGCATCTACTGTGCCCCGGTCGCCCGGATGGACGGTGCCCGGCAGGTGCTGCTGCTCAAGCCTTCGGCCTTGAATCTGCCAGAAAGGCAGGCGGAGAGCGCGGTACATGCTCCGAAAAAAGGAGCAAAAAAATGAACTTTCGTCCATGCCCTTCCAGGAGGTGCGCATGATCATGCCGCGCGGCCAGCCGCTGCTGATGCCCGCCAGCCCGCTGTTCATTGCCCTGAGCTTCCTGCTGGCCCTGGTGCTGCACCTGTTGCCCTGGGGGCCGCAGGCCTGGCGGCCCGACCTGCTGCTGCTGCTCTTGGGTTTCTGGAGCGTGCACCAGCCCCAGCGCGTGGGGATCGGTGTGGCCTTCGTGCTCGGCCTGGTCACCGACATCCACCAATCGGCTCTGTTGGGCCTGCATTCCCTGCTCTACGTGCTGTACGTCTTTGCCGTGCAGGCGGTCAGCCGCCGCCTGCTGTGGCTGAGCGTCCCCATGCAGGCCCTGCACCTGCTGCCCCTGTTTGCGGCGGTGCATGGTCTGGAGATCCTGCTGCGCCTGGCCTTTGGCGGCACCTTCCCGGGGTGGTCCAGCCTTTGGCCCCCCCTGCTAGAGCTGCTGCTCTGGCCCCTGGCCGACCGGGTCTTGCTGGCCCCCCAGCGCCGCCCGCCCGTCAACGATGAAAACCGCCCGCTCTGACCGCCGCAGGCCCTGCCTCGCCGGCCTGCCCGGGAGCTGTTGGCCATGACCGAGGTGCGCAATGTGGAGCGCGATGCCTCGCGCTTTCGCCTGCGGGTGCTGGTGCTGGGCCTGGTCGTCCTGCTGGCCTTTGGCCTGATCGTCGCCCGGCTGGTGTTCCTGCAGGTGCTGCGGCACGAGGACCTGGCCGCCCAGGCTGAGAGCAACCGCACCGCCATCGTGCCCATCGTGCCCAACCGGGGACTGATCCTGGACCGCAACGGCGTGGTGCTGGCCAGCAACTATGCCGCCTATACGCTGGAGATCACCCCCTCGCGGGCACAGCCCCTGGACGAGACCATCGAGGCCCTGTCCCAGATCGTGGACATCCAGCCCCGTGACCGCCGCCGCTTCAAGCGCCTGCTGGACGAGTCGCGCAGTTTTGACAGCCTGCCCATCCGCACCCGCCTGAGCGACCAGGAGGTGGCGCGTTTTGCGGCCCAGCGCTACCGTTTCCCGGGGGTGGACATCAAGGCCCGGCTGTTTCGCAACTACCCGCTGGGCGAGGTCGGCAGCCACGCCATCGGCTACATCGGCCGCATCAACCAGGCCGAGAAGGCGCGCATCCAGGATTCCGACGACGAGGGCAACTACCGCGGCACCGAGTACATCGGCAAGCTGGGCATCGAGCAGAGCTTTGAGGCCGCGCTGCACGGCATCACCGGCGTTGAGCAGATGGAGACCTCCGCTGGCGGGCGGGCCGTACGCAAGTTGGCCACCGGCACCCCCACGCCCGGCAACAACGTGCAGCTGTCGCTGGACATCAAGCTGCAGAAGATGGTCGAGGACCTGTTTGGCGAGCGCCGGGGCGCGCTGGTGGCGCTGGACCCGCGCAACGGCGAGGTGCTGGCCCTGGTCAGCAAGCCCACCTTCGACCCCAACCTGTTCGTGGAAGGCATCGATGTGGACAACTGGAAGATGCTCAACGAGTCCATCGAGAAACCCCTGCTGAACCGCGCCCTGCGTGGCACCTACCCGCCGGGATCGACCTACAAGCCCTTCATGGCGCTGGCGGCGCTGGAGACCGGCAAGCGCACCCCCGGCGCCATCACCATGGACAACGGCTCCTGGACCTTTGGCAACCACACCTTCCGCAGCCACGGCGACCACGGCCTGGGCGCGGTGGACCTGCACCGCAGCATCGTCCAGTCCAGCAACGTCTATTACTACGCGCTGGCCAACGACATGGGCGTGGACCTGATGCACGACTTCATGAAGCCCCTGGGCTTTGGCCAGCTGACGGGCATCGACCTCAACGGCGAGGTGCGCGGCGTGCTGCCCAGCCAGGCCTGGAAGCGCGCCACCTACAAGCGCCCCGAGCAGAAGAAATGGTATGCGGGTGAGACCATCTCGCTGGGGATTGGCCAGGGCTACAACAACTTCACCATGCTGCAGCTGGCGCTGGCCACTGCCACCCTGGCGAACGGGGGCATGCGCCACCGCCCCCACCTGGGCATGGCCACCGTCGATGCGGTCACCCGCGAGCGCCAGCCCTTGGCCACCGACCCCCCGGTGGACCTGGGCTACAAGCCGGCCCATGTGGCGGCCGTGCGCCGTGCGCTGGTGGGCGTGACCCAGGGTGGCACTTCCACCCGGGTGTTTGCCGGGGCGCGCTACCTCTCGGCCGGCAAGACCGGCACCGCCCAGGCCGTGACCATCGGGCAAAAGGACAAATACAACGCTACCAAGCTGCAGGAGCACCAGCGCGACCACTCGCTCTACATGGCCTATGCCCCGGCCGAGGACCCGCAGATCGCGCTGGCTGTGATTGTGGAAAACGCCGGCTTTGGTGCCGCCCATGCCGCGCCCATTGCCCGGCGGGTGTTCGACTACTGGTTATTGGGCGAATATCCCAGCGAGGAAGACATCGCTGCCGTGCGCAAGGGCCAAGCAGCCGCCCCCATTGGTCGCCCGCGCCGCGTGGAAGACATGCCCCCCTTCCCGGGGGGCGGCGGCAGCCCGGGGCCGGCCCCAGGCGCCTCTGGCGCGGCCACCGCGCCTCCAGCCCCTTCGGCGCCTGCCGACCGCTGAGGGCGGGGGGTGGTGCGGCCCCGCGCACTCAGCGCCCAAAGGCGTCGTACCCGGTCTTGAGCACCAGGGCCCCCACCACGATCAGGAACACCCCGCGCACAAAGCCCGTGCCCAGGCGCAGCGCCAGCCAAGTGCCCATCAGGCTGCCCAGCAGATTGGCCACGGCCAGGCTGGCCGCAATGTGCCACCACACATGGCCCTTGGCCGCGAACAACACGATCGATGCCAGGTTGGTCGCCAGGTTCAGCAGCTTGGCGGCGGCCGAGGCGTGCAAGAAGTCATACCCCAGCACCCGCACGCACAAAAACAGGAAAAAGCTGCCCGTGCCTGGGCCAAAGAAACCGTCGTACAGCCCGATGCCCAGCCCGATCAGGCAGGCCACCTGCCGTTCGGTGGGGCCGGCGTAGCGGGGTTGGTGCGCACGGCCCAGGTCTTTCTTGAACAGGGTGTAAGCCAGCACGGCCACCAGCAAAAAAGGCAGCAGCTTGCGCAGCCAATCGGGCGGCACCATGGTGGCCAACCAGGAGCCGGCAAACGCCCCGGAAAATCCGGCCAGCGCGGCGGGCAGCAGCACCGGCCAAGGCAGCTGCACCCGGCGCCCGTACTGCCAGGTGGCCAGCGCCGTGCCCCAGACCGCCCCCGCCTTGTTGGTGCCCATCAGCGTGGCGGGCGCCGTGTTGGGAAAGGTGGCAAACAGCGCCGGCAGCAGGATCAGCCCGCCACCACCCACGATGGCATCCACACCGCCAGCCAGCAGGGACGCCAGCGTCACCACCATCCATTCCATGGCGTTTTCCAATCTTCAGATGCTATTGAATTAAGAGCTAATACCGCTGGATTCTATTGGCTTAGAGCCTGATTTGGCTTGAAATCTGCCTGCGAGGGGCAAGCAAAAAAAAGCGCCGCAGTTGCGGCGCTGTGGAATCCATTCATGGATGGATTTTTTGAATATGGTGGTTGTAAGGGTTTGTCTCCTCGGCTCCTCGAACTACGCACCGAGGAAGGCGCGTTGCGAGTGGCGGTAATGTATCGGCAGGCACCGTCGATCCGTATTAGTACTTACCCGCATCGTTGGTCGTCAGGTCTGCCGCGCCGCCAGGATCCATTCGGCGGCCTTTTCCGCCATCATCAGCGTGGGCGAGTTGGTGTTGCCGCTGGTGATCGTCGGCATGGCCCCGGCGTCCACCACCCGCAGGCCGGCCACGCCGCGCACCCGCAGCTGGCTGTCCAGCACCGCCATCGGGTCGTCGGCCCGGCCCATCTTGGTGGTGCCCACGGGGTGGAAGATGGTGGTGGCGATGTCGCCGGCCAGCCGGGCCAGTTCCTCGTCGCTCTCGTACTGCGGGCCGGGCTTCCATTCCTCGGGGCGGTACTTTTGCAGCGCAGGCTGGGCGACGATGCGGCGCGTGACGCGCAGGCTGTCGGCGGCCACCTGGCGGTCCTCGGCGGTGCTCAGGTAGTTGGGCGCGATGGCGGGGGCGTCCTCAAAGCGCGGGCTGCGGATCTGCACCGTGCCCCGGCTGGTCGGGTTCAGGTTGCAGACGCTGGCCGTGAAGGCCGGAAAGCCGTGCAGCGGCTCGCCAAAGGCGTCCAGCGACAGGGGCTGGACGTGGTATTGCAGGTTGGGGTGGCGCAGGTCGGCCCGGCTGCGGGTGAAGGCGCCCAGCTGCGAGGGGGCCATGCTCATCGGCCCGCTGCGGGAGAGGGCATATTCCAGCCCGATCTTGGCCTTGCCCCACAGCGAGTTGGCCAGGGTGTTCAGGGTTTTGGCGCCTTGCACCTTGTAGACAGCGCGGATTTGCAGATGGTCCTGCAGGTTCGCCCCCACGCCAGGCAGTCCGTGTTGCACCGCAATGCCGTGCTGCTGCAGCAGTTCGCCTGGGCCGATGCCCGACAGCTGCAGCAGCTGCGGCGAGTTGACAGCGCCGGCGCTCAGAATCACCTCGTGCTTGGCGTGGGCGGTGACCCGCTCCTTGCCGGTCCAGACCTCCACCCCCGTGCAGCGCAGGGCGCCGTCGGCGCCGCGTTCGAGCAGCAGGCGGCTGGCGTGCGCGCCGGTCCACATCTCGAAATTGGGGCGGCCATAGCAGGTGGGGCGCAAAAAAGCCTTGGCGGTGTTCCAGCGCAGGCCGCTTTTCTGGTTGACCTCGAAGTAGCCCACGCCCTCGTTGCTGCCCCGGTTGAAGTCCTCGGTGGCGGGAATGCCCGCCTGCTGCGCCGCCTGGGCGAAGGCGTCCAGGATGTCCCAGCGCAGCCGCTGTTTCTCGACGCGCCATTCGCCGGTGCTGCCCGTGGCCTTGTTGCCGTGCAGCTGGCGCCAGGCATCGTCTGCCGAGTCGGGCTGGTCCAGGCGCCAGTGGTCTTCGTGGCGGCGGAAGGCGGGCAGCACCTGGTCCCAGCGCCAGGTGTCGTCGCCCGTGAGTTGGGCCCAGTGCTCGTAGTCCCGGGCCTGGCCGCGCATGTAAATCATGCCGTTGATGCTGCTGCAGCCCCCCAGGGTCTTGCCGCGCGGGTAGCGCAGGCGGCGGCCGTTCAGGCCGGCATCGGCCTCGGTCTCGTAGCGCCAGTCGGTGCGCGGGTTGCCAATGCAGTACAGGTAGCCGACGGGGATGTGGATCCAGTGGTAGTCGTCCTTCTGGCCGGCCTCGATCAGCAGCACGCGGGTTTTGGGGTTGGCGCTCAGGCGGTTGCAGAGCAGGGCGCCAGCGGTGCCGCCGCCGATGATGATGTGGTCAAACTGGGAGTCGCTCATGGGGCAGGGCAAGGGCAAATGGACGCGATGGTAGGGCGGGGCCGCCGGCCGTCCAGAGGGAAAACCAGGGCGGTGCAGAGACTGCAGCACACGGCGGACATGGTAGGGCGCGGCCCTGGGCGCGCCATGTCACCCCGGCGTCAGACCGCTCCGCTACCATCGCAGGTCCGCGCACCGCTGCCGGACCTTGCCCCGCCCGATGAGCCCTGCTGCCCCCCGCCTGACCCTGACCGACACCCCCGACGGACCCTGTGCCCAGCTGCACGGGCGCTGGGGTGCGGCCGAGCTGGGACTGCGGCCGCAGTGGAAGGCCCTGTCCGCGCAGCTGCGCGCGCAGCCCCCGCGCCCCGACTTGGGCTGGGATTTGCGCCCGCTGCAGTGGCTGGACCATGTCGGCGCGCAGCTGCTGTGGAACCATTGGGGCCATGCCTGGCCCGAGCGCCTGGCCCTGGCCGACGGCCAGCGCGCCATGCTGGAGCGCGTGGCCGCGCTGACCGCCCCCGCCCCGCCCGAGCCCCCCTGGCGCCTGGCAGACCAGATCGACCGCCTGGGCGTGCTGGTCCTGCACGGCCTGGACCACGCCCAGCACCTGCTGCAATTGGTGGGCCAGCTGGCGCTGGATCTGGGCCGGCTGGTGCGACATCCCCGGCGCGGGCCCTGGCGCGATGTCTCTGGTCACCTTTACCGCATGGGCGCCACCGCCTTGCCGATCACCGCGCTGGTGGGCTTTCTGATTGGTGTGGTGCTGGCCTATCTGATGTCGCTGCAGCTGCGGCAATTCGGCGCCGAATCGTTCATCGTCAACATCCTGGGCATTTCGCTGATCCGCGAGTTGGGGCCGATGTTGGCGGCCATCCTGGTGGCGGGGCGCTCGGGCTCGGCCATCACCGCGCAGATCGGCGTGATGCGCGTGACCGAGGAGCTGGACGCGATGCGCGTCATGGGCATTCCCCACGGTTTCCGCTTGGTCATGCCCCGGGCGATTGCGCTGGGTTTGGCGATGCCGCTGATCAGCGTCTGGACCACCCTGGCCGCGCTGGCGGGTGGCATGCTGGCGGCCGACCTGGCGATGGGTATTTCGCCCGCTTACTTTGTGCAGGCGCTGCCCAATGCGGTGAAGATCGGCAACCTGTGGCTCAACGTCTCCAAATCGGCGGTGTTTGGCGTGTTCATCGCGCTGATCGGCTGCCACTGGGGCCTGCGGGTGAAGCCCAACACCCAGAGCCTGGGCGAGGGCACGACGGCGTCGGTGGTCACGGCCATCACCATGGTGATCCTGGTGGATGCGCTGTTTGCAATGGCGTTCAAGAATGTCGGCATCTGACGCTTTGACTCTCCCCCTGCCCAGGGCGCCTGCAGCGGCTGTCGAGCCTCCGGTGGTGGACGTGCGTGGCTTGTGGACCGTGTTTGGCAAGGGCCGCGAGGCGTTCACCGTGCACCAGGATCTGCATTTTTCCGTGGCGCGCGGCGAGATGCTGTCGCTGGTCGGTGGTTCAGGGACCGGCAAGACGGTGCTGCTGCGGCAAATCCTGGGCCTGGCCCAACCCACGCGTGGCGAAGTCACGGTGCTGGGCCGCCCCGCCGCCGAGATGGGCCGCGAGGGCGCCGCCAGCCGGGTCGGCATGCTGTTCCAGCAGGGCGCGCTGTTTTCGGCCTTCAATGTGCTGGACAACATCGCGTTTGCGCTGCGCGAGCAGGGCACCCTGCCCGAAGACCTGGTGCGCGATGCGGCGCTGGTCAAGCTGCAGATGGTGGGTCTGAAGCCCGAGCACGCCAGCCGCATGCCCGCCGACCTGTCGGGCGGCATGGTCAAGCGCGTGGCGCTGGCCCGGGCGCTGGTCATGGACCCGCCGTTGCTATTGCTGGACGAGCCCACCGCCGGCCTGGACCCGCGCAGTTCCGACGACTTTTGCGCCCTGTTGCGCGAGCTGCGCGCCGCGCTGGGCCTGACGGTGGTGATGGTCACCCACGATTTGGACACGCTGTTTGCCCTGAGCTCCCGCGTGGCGGTGCTGGCGGATAAAAAGGTGCTCGTGACGGGCGCGCCGGCCGAGGTCGCGCAGTTCGACCATCCCTTCATTGACCACTTTTTCCGGGGCGAGCGCGGCCTGCGCGCCATGGCGCCGCTGGTACCGGTCGCTGCGCCCGCCCCTTCGTCTTTCAAGGAAGCCTGAATGGAAAACAAATCCCATGCCGTGGCCGCCGGGGCCTTTGTGTTGGCCGTGGCGGCCTTGCTCGTGGGCCTCGTCGTCTGGCTGACCCGCGACAACGCCAATTACCGCGAGTTCGAGCTCTCGTCCCGGGGGGGCGTCAGCGGCTTGCAGCCCCAGGCGGTCGTGCGCTACAAGGGCGTGGCCGTGGGCAAGGTGCTGCGCATCGGCTTTGACCCCCAGGTCTCTGGCAACGTGCTCATTCGCATCGCGGTCAAGGACGAGGCACCGATCAGCCCCACCACCTTTGCCACCCTGGGCTACCAGGGCGTCACCGGCCTGGCCCATGTGCTGCTCGACGATGCCAACCCGCCCTATCCGGTGGAGCCCCGAGGTCCCAGCGGGCTGCCGCGGCTGCCGATGAAGCCCTCGTCGCTGGGGCGCATTGCCGAGCAGGCCCCCGCCATCCTGGGCCAGATCGAGGACACGGCCCGCCGCATCAACCAGGTCCTGAGCGACGAGAACCAGGCCCGCCTGGGCCAGGCCCTGGAACAACTGAGCCAGGCCATGGGCCAGGCCAACCGCATCACCCAGCGCCTCGACACCAGCCTGGCCAAGCACCTGGACCCCACGCTGGCTGCATTGCCACAGCTGGCCACCGATGCGCGGCAGACCCTGCACGCCCTGCAGCAGGCTGGCCAGGGCGTCACCCACATCGCCACCCAGCTGGGCCAGACGGCACAGGCCCTGAACGCCGAGGGCGGCGCCGTGGCCCAGATCACGCGCAGCACCCAGGCCCTGGCGCAGGCCGCCGAGCAGCTGGGCACCGCCACCTTGCCCCGCGTGCACCGCGCCACCGAAGAGGCGGGCCGTGCCGCCCGCCAAGTGGGCCGCGCCGCCAGCGGCTTTCAGGACAACCCGCAGGCTTTGCTGTACGGCGCGGGCCCCATTCCGCCCGGACCGGGCGAAGCTGGTTTTGTCGCTCCGCTGGCCCCCGCCACCCCGTCACATACCGGCCCCGGAAGATTCTGACCATGCAGATGCCGCTGAAATCACTGTCAAATGCTCACTTTTTCATAGCTTGTACCGCTCGTATCCAAAGGTTTGGAGCCCTTTTCTGCTTGGGGTTACTGCTCAGTGCTTGCAGCAGCCTGCCTGCGCCCCCCGTGCGGCCGCAGCTGTACGACTTTGGCCCCGGCCTGACGACAGCGGCGCCCCAGGACCGGCGCGCGCCCCTGCCGCCGCTGGCGCTGGCCCCCGTCGAGGCCGTGGGTACCGCCGATGCCGGCCAGGCCCTGCACTACCGCCTGGCCTATGCCGACGCCCAGCAGCTGCGCCCTTATGCCCAGGCCCGCTGGAGCCAGCCGCCGGCGCATCTCTTGCAGCAGCGTTTGCGCGAACAACTGGCCCAGCGCCGCGCCGTCCTGGGCCTGGTCGAGGCCGCGAGCCTGGCGCGCGATGCCAAGGCCGGCAGCGTCGCCCCCGACCAGCTGCGCGTGGAGGTCGAGGAGTTCAGCCAAGTCTTTGCCAGCCCGCAGGACAGCGCTGGCCTCGTCCGCCTGCGCGCCACGGTGCTACGCCCCAGTCCTGGCGGAATGCAGCTGCGCGGCCAACGCGCCTTCACCGTGCGCCATCCTGCCCCGCAGCCCGACGCGGCCAGTGGCGTGCAGGCGCTGACCGCCGCCTCCGACCGGGCGATTGCCGAACTGCTGCAGTGGCTGGAGCAGATGGAACCCTGAGTGGCGCGTCCCGCCTGCGTCCCCGGACGGGGCGGGGCTTTTTAGAATGGTTTTTGCCTTTCCCTTCCCCCTTTCATAACTTCAAGGAGAGATTGCATGGGTCAATTTGTGGATTTGACGGCGAGCGATGGTGTCCCGGCCCCCGCCTGGGTGGCCTTGCCCGACGGCACCCCCCGGGGCGCCGTGGTCGTGCTGCAGGAGATTTTTGGCGTGAACAGCCACATCCGCGCCGTGGCCGACCGTTTTGCGGCCCGTGGCTATGTGGCGGTGGCGCCGTCGCTGTTCCACCGCGTCAAGCCCGGCGTGGAGCTGGGCTACACCCCGCCGGACATGGAAGCCGGTTTTGCGCTGAAAACCGCCGTGGACCAGCTGCCCGTCCCGGGCGTGATGGCCGACATCCAGGCCGCCATCGACCACGCCGCCACGTTGGCGGGCAAGGTCGGCATCGTCGGTTTCTGCTGGGGTGGCCTGCTGACCTGGCGCTCGGCTTGCCAGCTGCAGGGCCTGTCGGCGGCGGTGGCCTACTACGGCGGCGGCATCACCACGCCCGCGGAAGTCGCTCGCCAGCCCCGCTGCCCGGTGATGGCGCACTTTGGCAACCGCGACCACTGGATTCCCGTCGAAGGCGTGCAGGCCTTCAGCCAGGCGCACCCCGAAGTGCAGTCCTTCCTCTACGAAGCCGACCACGGCTTCAACTGCGACCAGCGCGGCTCCTACGACGAAGCCGCCGCCATGACGGCCCGCGACCGCACGCTGGGCTTCTTTGACAAGCACCTGGGCTGATCCAGATGGCCCGCCCGGGTCCGTGAACCGGGGTGGGCTCCTTCATCACCGTCGCCGCCAGATTATGCGAGTGGAATCTGGATCTAGGCCAATGAATTCAAGCGGTAGTAGCTCTCTTTTTAGGAGCAATGGTCGTCACCGGTTCGCGCAGCGGTCCCAGCCGCTGGTGACCTTGCCATCGACGATGTCGCGCTGCAACTGGGCGAGCTCGGCCTTCAGTGCTGCCGGGACGGTGGCTTCGAAGCCATACAACGGGGCCAAGCCCACGCCGCCATTGGCCAGGTTTCCGACCTGGTTGCCGCCGGTGAAGCGCCCGGCCACGAGCGACTGGATGAGGCCATAAACCACCCGGTCGGAGTTTTTCAGGATGCTGCTGAGGTAGATCTCCCGGTACTCGGGCGCGGTGATGGCCTGGTCGCTGTCCACGCCGATGACCCAGGCCCCGCGGGCCTTGGCGACCGCCGCGGCCCCCAAGCCGGTGCCTCCGGCAATCGGAACGAGGATGTCGGCGCCCGCATCAAGCTGCTCGGAGGCCAAGTCGCTGCCCGCCTGGCGGTCGTTGAAGCCACCCGCGAAGCGGCCCGTGCCGCAGCCGTTGGCCGCGAGGTCGGTTTGCCAGCCCAGCAGTTGCACGTTCTTGCCTTTTTGCTGCGCGTAACGGGCCACGCCCGCTTCCAGCCCGACCATGTGCATGGTCACCGAGGGAATGGCCAGGCCCCCAAAGGTGGCGACTTTGCCCGTTCGGCTCATGCCCGCCGCGAGGTAGCCCGCCAGCAGGCCCGCTTCGTCGCTGCGAAAGGTCACGCCGACGGTGTTGGGCAGGGCGGGCTCCAGGAACGTATCGATGAAGACAAATTGGCGGTCTGGATGGGCCTGTGCCACCGTCCGCGCCACCGCCGACACCGAGGAGTCGGCGGCGATGACCAGGGCGTGGCCGCTGTCGATCAGCGAGCCGATGGCCGGCGCGTACTCCGAGGCGTTTTGGGGCTCCCGGTAGGTGCCTTCCACCCCCAGGTCGCGCTGCGCGTCCTGAATGCCCTTCCAAAGGGTGGCGTTGTACGACCGGTCATCGATGCTGCCCGAGCCGGTCACGAGGCCGACGCGGACCGGGTCGTCGCTGCCGCCGCAAGCCGCCAGCAGGGAGGCCACCAGCAGGCCAGCGGCGGCTGCGAGGATGGAACGTTTTTTCATGGATGGAGCCCTCTCAAGACGCAGTAACAAACAATGCCATCGGCAACGCACTGTACAAAAGGCCGCTGCTACCTTTCGCTGCGGGCCAGGTAGCGCTTGCGCCAGAACCAGGCCAGCAGCACCAAGGCGATGCTGCCCATGGTGCTTAGGGCCCACCAGAAGCCGTGCTGCTGGTGGATCAGCGGCAAAAACTCGAAATTCATCCCGAACACGCCGGCAATCAGGTTCAACGGCAGGAACACGGCGGTGATGGCCGTGAGCGTGCGCATGATGTCGTTGGTGCGGTTGCTTTGCACGCTGAAGTGCATCTGCACGGCGGTTTCGGTGCTGTGCTCCAGCCGGCGCACATGGTGGGAGACGCGCTCGATGTGCTCCAGCACGTCGCGGCTGCGGACCTTGAGCAGCTCCAGTTCCCGTTGCTGGGCCGGGTCGTCGGTGTGGGGCCAGGTGTCCAGCGTGTCCAGCCAGTCCTGGACGGCGTTGCGCTGGTCCTCGCAGATTTCGTCGAGCTGGTGCAGCGACATGCGCGCGTCCAGCAGCAGGCTCCAGTTGGCAAAGCGGGCCTTGGGGTGCAGCAGCTCGGTCTGCCAGTGGTCCAGCTGGCGGGTGAGTTCGCGGCGCAGCGCCAGGTAGCCGTCCACCATGTGGTTGACGGTGCGCAGCATCAGCTCGGCGGGACTGCTGGGCAGCCGCACGGCGGGCATGCGCCCGGTGGCATCTTCCCGGGGGTCGCTGGCGGCGGCGCTCAGCAGCCGGCCGGCAAACCATTCGCGCACCGGGCAGTCGGGCGGGTGCACGGTGAGCAGCACCCGGTCCATCACCACAAAGCCCACCGGGTGGGTGTCGATGCGGCGCAGCACGGGTGGGCCGCTGCGCTTGCGCGGGGCGCTGTCGCTGCTGTCCTGGCCGCTGTCCTTGTCGCCCTCCTTGGCCCCGGCCGTGCCCAGGCGCCGAAACACCAGCAGGTCGTAGGCCCAGGTGTCGTCGTAGTAGGAGGGCAGCTGGGCGTTCAGCAGGTCCGAGACATGCAGGTCCAGCAGGGCCTGGCCGCCCAGCGCCTGCAGGCTGGCCTGGATGGCGTGTAGCTGGGCTTGAAAATTGGCCCGGGTGCTGGCAATCCAGACAAAGCCCTCGTCCAGCGGCGCCTGCGGCAGTTGGTGTAGCTCGCGGGCGCCGTCGGCGCGCAGGTGGACGATGCGCATGGTTTTTAGGTCAAATCAGGCGCTAGGCCAATGGATGCCAGCGGTACTAGCTCTCTTTTTAGGAGCGGTTGTGCGGCAGCAGGCGGGCGGCGTCGCGCGCAAAGTAGGTCAGGATGCCGTCGGCGCCGGCGCGTTTGAAGGCGAGCAGGCTCTCCAGCATGACCGCGTCCTTGTCCAGCCAGCCGTTCTGGGCGGCGGCCATCAGCATGGCGTATTCACCGCTGACCTGGTAGGCGAAGGTGGGCACGCGGAATTCGTCTTTCACGCGGCGCACGATGTCCAGGTAGGGCATGCCGGGCTTGACCATGACCATGTCGGCGCCCTCGGCGATGTCTTGCGCCACCTCGCGCAGGGCTTCGTCGCTGTTGCCGGGGTCCATCTGGTAGACCTTCTTGTTGCTCTTGCCCAGGTTGGCGGCCGAGCTCACGGCGTCGCGGAAGGGGCCGTAGAAGGCGCTGGCGTACTTGGCGCTGTAGGCCATGA
>CAYZPX010000059.1:0-14262 GCA_964480105.1 uncultured Burkholderiaceae bacterium
TAGCCGCCTGCGTGCAGGGCATGCGCTTCAAGCAAAGATGTGGGTAATGGGATGGTGCAAACCACGGCGTTTGTGCTGCAAGGCCGGCATTTTTCGGGATTTAAACCGGTGTTTTTCCGCTTGGTGGACGGGCAGGAGGCGGAGAAAGAAGCCGCATTGCGGGGCAATCAAAACCGCTTTGATGCCACAGTGCAGGATGATTTCAAGAAAATTCCGGGGAGTCCAATCGTTTTCTGGGTATCGAAGAGAGTGAGAGATATTTTTGGTGAATTTCCCTCATTTGATAGTTTAGCCAAACCACGACAAGGGATGGCCTCAACAAATAATGAATTATTTGTGAGGGCGTGGCATGAGATTTCAATTGCTAAAACAAAGTTTGATGCGATATCTGCTGTGGATGCCAAATTAAGTCAGAAAAAATGGTTTCCGTATGACAAGGGGGGGGAATTTAGGAGGTGGTTTGGAAATAATGAATTTTTGATTAATTTTCACAATGATGGTCAAGAGGTATGTCATTATATTGACAATACACCGGGGGCAAAGGTTGGATCAAATGGAAGGGTCATAAATAGAGATAAATATTTCCAGGAGGGAATTACTTGGTCTGCCATCTCTTCTGGTTCTATTTCTGTTAGATACACTGATTGCGGGCATATATTCAGTAATGGTGGCTCCAAATCATTTAACGATAATGGGGATTATCTTTTGATGGATTTGGGTTTTTTGAACTCAAAGGTTGCGGATTATCTTTTGAATTGTATATCGCAGACAGTTAATTTAAATCAGGGGGTAATTGCTGCTTTGCCGCTGAACCGCGTAGAGGATGTTTCAGGACTGGTGAGGCAATTAATTCTTATATTCAGGTTGGATTGGAATTCGCGTGAGACCTCTTGGGGATTTGATGATTTCCCATTAATTCGTTATAGGCAGGTAGATCGACTCGCAGAATCTTGGCGCAACTGGCAGAGCTCTTGTCTTGAATCAATGCTGAAAAGCAAGCAACTCGAAGAAGATAACAATCGTGCAATCATCAACGCCTACGGCCTCCAAGACGAACTCTCCCCCGAGGTCCCCGAGGACCAAATCACCCTGACCCGCGCCGATCGCGAAAAAGACTGCCAGCGCCTGATCTCCTACGCCATCGGCTGCATGATGGGCCGCTACAGCCTGGACGCGCCCGGCCTCATCTACGCCCACGCCGGCAATGTCGGCTTTGACCCCAGCCGCTACCCTAGCTTCCCGGCGGACGCCGACGGCATCCTGCCCGTCTCCGACCAGCCCTGGTTTGCCGACGACGCCGCCGCGCGCGTGCGCGAGTTTCTGCACGCCGTCTGGGGGCCAGACACGTTGGAAGAAAACCTCGCCTGGCTGGCCGAAAGCCTGGGCCCCAAGGGCAGCGAAACGCCCGACGAGACCATCCGCCGCTACATCGCCAACCAGTTTTTCAAAGACCACCTGCAGACCTACAAAAAGCGCCCCATCTACTGGCTGTTCAGCAGCGGCAAACAGGGCGCGTTCCAGGCGCTGGTCTATCTGCACCGCTACCACGAAGGCACGCTGGCCCGCCTGCGCAGCGAGTACGTCATCCCCCTCACCGCCAAATACGCCGCCCGCCTGGACCTGCTGGCCCAAGACGCCACGGCGGCCACCAGCGCGGCAGCACGCACCAAAATCAACAAACAGATCGAAACCCTGCGCAAACAACAGGCCGAGCTCCTGGCCTTCGACGAAAAACTCCGCCACTACGCCGACATGCGCATCACCCTCGACCTGGACGACGGCGTGAAGGTCAACTACGGCAAGTTTGGGGATTTGCTGGCGGGGGTGAAAATCGTCACGGGAGGTTCCGCTGATGATTAATTCCGTACGGGTGGTCAATTTCAAGTCGCTGGCCGCCGTGACGCTGCCCTTAGGCCACTTCAACTGCCTCGTTGGCATGAACGGCGCCGGAAAAAGCACGGTGCTGCAGGCGCTGGACTTGTTATCTCAGCTCATGCGGGGGGATGTACAGGGTTGGCTTGACCGCCGAGGATGGTCGGCTGCCGATCTGAGATGCAAGTTGCGCAAAGAGAGCAACATCGGTTTTACGGTCGCTTTCACGACATCCAGTGGCCAAACGCTCAACTGGCTTGGCAGCTTCAATCGTTCGGACTTGCGCTGCTCCCAAGAGAGCGCGTACTTGGTCGAGGGGGAGAACGTCATCACGCTGCTTCGTTCAAATGGTCAATCCTTCCATTTGGAGGGAAAGTCCAGCCAAAGCATTGCGTTTGAGTACCAGGGGTCGCTCTTGTCGGCCCTGAAGGATTCGGAGTTGCCTGCGGCCTTGCTGGAGTTTCGAGACGCCTTGCGGCGCATGCGGTCGCTGGAGTTGCTGTCGCCACACTTGCTGCGCAAGAGTGCTCGGGTAAGTGAGCACGATATTGGTTCAGGCGGGGAGAAGTTGTCGGCGTATCTGGACAACATCAAAGGCGAGCGCAAAGCCGCATTGATCACGCTGCTGCAGAAGTTTTACCCCGCCTTGATCGATTTCAAGATCACCTCGCAGAAGTCGGGTTGGAAAAAGCTGTCTGTATTTGAGCAGTTTGGTTCGCAAAAGCTGGAGACAGAGGCCCTGCACCTGAACGATGGGTTGCTGCGTATTTTGGCTGTGCTCACCCAGGCAGAGTCCGACCGGTCGCTGCTGTTGCTGGATGAGCTGGAAAACGGCATCAACCAGGAGATCGTGGAAACCTTGGTGGATGCTTTGCTGCAAAGCCCCCAGCAGCTGCTGGTGACCACCCACAGCCCGCTTCTGCTCAACTACTTACCCGATGAAGTGGCTCGCGGCGCAGTCCAGTTTTTGTACAAAACCCCTCAAGGGGAAACGAGGATTCGGCGGTTTTTCTCTATCCCACGCATGTCAGCCAAGCTGGACGCGATGGGGCCAGGGGATGCTTTTGTGGACACCGATCTGCGATTGCTGGCCCAAGAATGCATCAATTTGGACGATGAGGCCGAAGCGGCCATTCGCGCTGAAGAACAAGCCGAGGCCGATGCAAGCCGGGCAGGTGGCGCATGAAGCTGCTGATCAGCGGTGAAGGCCCTTCGGATATGGGCGCTTGCAACAATGCGCAAGGGGTGTGCTGTGACGGTGATTTTTCACCTGGCCCGATGGTGCTGTGGTTGAGCCGACTCTGGGAGTCGCTGCTGGGTTATGACTTGCTATCCATTCCAGAGGCCGTCATTTTTGTGAGCGAGACGGCATTGCATCAGGCATCCAAGCACAGCGGCAGACGTATGCAGCGGCTGCGGGGAGTCAACAAACCGGCAGAAACGGGGCTTTACTTCAGCAATGCCCAGCAATTGGGCTTGAAGGCTCTGGAGCTTCAAGGCGCGGACGATGTCCCCCTCATGGCCGTGCTGTTCAGAGATGCAGATGGCACGCGCAGCGCACCAGGGCAGTTGTGGAGCGCCAAATGGCAAAGCATGTTGGATGGTTTCAAAGACGCAGATTTTGAATTTGGTGTACCCATGCTGCCCAAGCCGAAATCGGAGGCATGGCTTCTATCCACCACCCAACCGGGTGGCCATTCACACGCAGCCCTGGAAAGTATTTCTGGCAACGACAAGTCGCCCCATTCAGCCAAGTCCCAGCTCGACCACGCTTTGGGTGGGCCGCAGTCTGCGGCGCAGCTTGCCCAGTGGTGCCAAGACCATCCGCAATCGTGGGAGCAGCTGCAAACTATGCCCAGTTTCAAGGCATTCTTTGAACGCTTTCATGAAGTTGCACAGTTGATCTTGCGACCTGCAGCAGCACCATTCCATAGAGCCCCATGAGCCAGCAACGCATTGCCAATGACGTGCAATTACCAGGCGCATGGTATCGGACGCAGACGCCCAAATACCTACATTGAATGTTAAAAATGATAGCTGCTTGCGCTTTCTGCATGGGGGATAGCCCCAATTTTTATCTACAAGAATACGTATTTGCCCGCCTGTGCGCCGAATACCGGAGAACACGACATGCTTGATTCGCTGTTGATCAAAAACTTCCGTTCGCTGGAACACCTGGATGTGCCCAAGCTGGGACGCGTCAACTTGATGGTTGGCAAGAACAATTCTGGCAAGAGCACGGTGCTTGAAGCGCTGCGTATCTACGCTGGCAACGCCCAAAGGCCATTGCTGGAAGCTATTGCACAAGAGCACGACGAACGCTACCGCACGCGTGAATCTGAAACCTTGGACGAAGACACTTTGATGCCTTTCCAAGATTTCTTTCCTCATCGCTCATTCCCGCAAGATGACACAGCCATTGAAATTGGCAGCCTTACTACCACCGATGATCGCCTGCGAATCTCGCATGAGTTGATGGAAGAGAGCTTGGGTGAGCCTGAGGTGCTTGAAGGCGAAACGATCAACCGCATTCGTCGCCGATACATCCCCAAGTTTGAGGCGGACTTGTTCTCTGGTGATTTGCAGCAGGTCATTGTGGTGCGCAAGGGTGACCGAATGTTCCCTCCGCTCAAACTGCTGAACGGGACACGTCGATCCTCTGCCTACGACGTGTCGTCTTTTCCGTGCAGCTTCATACCCACCCAGTTCATCTCCATGGATGAGTTGGGTGACGAGTGGGATCGCATTGTTTTTACAGAGCAAGAGGCTGTGGTCAAGCGGGCCTTGTTGGTGATTGAGCCCAGCTTTGAAAACCTAACCTTTGTGCGTGCTGATGGCTATTCGCCCTCGTCCCTTCGGGCTAGGCCGTCCCGAACCGCCATGGTGAAGCTGAAAGGCGTTGATCGCCCCGTTCCGCTCAACAGCATGGGCGATGGCATGCTGCGTGTGCTGCAACTAGCCTTGAAGTTATTTGCCGCCAAGGGTGGCTTTCTGCTGATTGACGAGTTTGAGAATGGCCTTCATTACTCCGTTCAGGAGAAAGTGTGGGCGTTACTGTTTGAAATGGCCGAGCGGCACAACATTCAAATTTTTGCCACCACGCACAGTTGGGATTGCATTGAGAGCTTCACCAAAGTGGCCGTGGCGCGCACCGAGACTGATGGCGTGCTGTTCCGCCTGGGCCGCAGTGTCCGCAGCAGCGACCAAGGCCGGGTGATTGCCACGGTGTTTGACGAAGCAGCCCTGCAGAACATCACCCAGCAGGATGTGGAGGTGCGATGAGCCATCAAAACATCCTGCTGGTCGAAGGGGAGGCCGACCGGGCCTTTTTTGAGGCGCTGTGCAAGCAGTGGCAGTTACCTGTTCAGGTCAAGGTGAGCACACCCCGCGATGCAGGCCACACAAAGAACACCAAGCAAGCGGCGCTCTCAGTGTTGGAAACAACCTACTTGAGCCAACTAGCCGATGGACAGATTGAGCGACTGGCGATTGCGATTGATGCAGACAGGGCGACCGATGGAGGTGGCTTTGAACGCACTCTGACGCAGTTGAGCCAACGCCTCAACCCTGCGGGCTATGCACTGCGTACCCATGCTGAACCGGGCGGCCTGCTTTTTGCTCATAACGACGGCTTGAATGAGATTGGTGCGTGGGTGATGCCCAACAACGCCGATGACGGTGCGTTGGAGCATTGGATTCAAGGCAATCTCCATCCCAACGAACGTGCATTGATGCAGCACGCTCAGAATTCGATTGACCAGATTCCGGGCGCACCCAAGTTCAAACCACTGCGGCGCGCAAAAGCCGAAGTGGCAACCTGGTTGGCTTGGCAGACAGACCCCGATTATGGGCTGTGGCAAGCAGCAACCCCAGGCTTGCTGGATGAGGCGGCTCCGCAGTTTCTGGCGCTGAAAGCGTGGCTGGAAAAGGTATTTCATGTCGCGTAATGCTTGGCTGTTGCCAAATTTTTCAAGCATCGGCAGGTGCGAACGCTCATTGCCGACATGGCGCAGATCAATCTGATGACACCAACTCCACCCGCCTTCCTCCCCGCCCTGATCCGCCTGTTCACCGAGGGCCACAACCTGGTCTTCTGGAACGATGCCGACGGCGAGTTCACCCAGGAGGTGGACCACCTGGCGCTGGACGACGCCCAGTTGCTGCGCCTTGACCGCACCCCGCTGCTGCAGGCGAAGGTGGCGCTGGAGGCTGAGCCCAAGGCCAACTGGCTGCTGTACGCCCCCAGCCCTGTGCCAGAGCCGGCGGCCGACTGGCTGCTGGACGCGCGGCTGCGGGGCAAGGCCTTCAGTGCCGATACGGCCTCGATGCAGCTGGATGCGCTGGGCCTGGCCAGCCACGCCTTGCGCCCGCACCTGAAGCAGCGGGCCAAGTTTTTGCGCTCCAAGGACCGCCTGGAGCGCCTCAAGCGCTGGGTGGCCCCGCAGGACACGGCGGCGGACCTGGACCGCAAGATGCTGGCGGTGCTGGCCCGGGCCGAAACGCCCGACGCGGCGGGCATCTTCTTGAAGGTGTTTTCCGCCCTGGCGGCGGAGGGCGAGGACCTGAACGCGGTGCCCAAGGCCTTGGCCGACATGGCCAGCCATGACCTGGAGCCCGCATTTTGGGCCTTGGCGGCGCAGGAGTTTGGCTACGCCGAGCCTGGCGGCGAGCCCCCCAGCCTGCGCGGTCTGTTGTATCGGCTGATGGTGACGGACTTTGCCAATGCCGTGGGCACCGTCCCCCCGGCCTTGCAGCCGTTTGCCTTGACCGACCGGGCGCTGGCCGCCCATGCCAGCGTGTTTGCCAGCCGCTGGCGCAGCGACATGGCCAACTACGCCAGCCACGACAAGCTGGCCGCTCTGGTGGCCCAGGAACTGCACGTTACCGCTTTGCTGGCGAGCCTGCCAGCCGATGCGCTGGCCGAGGCGATGACCTTTGAAGCCATCGAGAAACGCATCATTGCCGACCTGAAAGGCCGCATCATGGCCGGGCAGGGCGCCAACATGGACGCGGTGCGCACCCTGATGGCCCGGCGCCGCGATGGGCATTGGGCCAACCCCCTGCTGGCGGGTGCCAACGCGCACACCCGCGCGCTGTCGGCCAGTTACGACGCGCTGGAAGCGGCGGCCAGCTTTTTTGAGCTGCAGGCGCTGCACAGCCAGGGCTTCAGTTTTGCCAGTGCGCAGGCGGCGTTCGAGCGCTATCGCAACGAGTTATTTCGCTTTGATCAGCTCTACCGCGCCTTCATGCTGGCTGCCGAGGCGGTGGAGCCCATGGGCTGGTCGCTGCTGCACGAGCTGCGCGAGCGCATGGAGGAGGCGTATTCCGGCTGGTTCATCGGCCATCTGGCCTCCGCCTGGGATGCGGTGATGGAGGGCGAGGCGGGCCTGCTGCAAGGCTGGCGGCTGTCAGAGGTGTCCCGCCAGGCGGCGTTTTACGAGGATTTTGTGGCGCCCAGCTTCAGCGCGGCGGGCCCCAAGCGGGTGTTTGTGGTGGTCTCGGACGCCTTCCGCTACGAGGCCGCCGAGGAGCTGGCCCGCGAACTGAACGCGCGCAACCGCGTGAAGGCCCGCCTAGACGCCATGCTGGGCGTGCTGCCCAGCTACACCACCCTGGGCATGGCCAGCCTGCTGCCGCACCAGACCCTGGCCTACAAAAACAATGCCTCGCTGGATGTCCTGGTGGACGGCCAGCCCAGCGCCACGCTGGAGCAGCGCAGCGCCATCCTGGCCGCGCATGGCGGCGTGGCCGTTGGCCGCGATGAGCTGATGGAAAAGGGCAAGGACAAGGGCCGCGAATTCGTCAAGCCCCACCGGCTGGTTTACATCTACCACGACCGCATTGATGCGATTGGCGACAAGCGCAGCACGGAGACCAAGACCTTCGAGGCCACGGCCCAGGCCATCAAGGAGCTGTCGGAGCTGGTGGGCTTCATCGTCAACAACCTGAACGGTTCCACCATCTTGTTGACGGCGGACCATGGCTTTCTCTACCAGGAGTCGGCCCTGGACGAGGCCGACCGCACCAGCGTGCAAGAGGGCATGCCCGGCGTGCTCAAGAGCAAGAAGCGCTACCTTTTGGGCCGGGGCCTGTGGCCCATGCAGGGTGCGTGGGCGGGCAACACGGCCAACACCGCCGGCACCGTGCCGGGGGAGGGCAGTCTGGACTTTCTGGTGCCCAAGGGAGCGGGCCGGTTTCACTTTGTGGGCGGTGCCCGTTTTGTCCATGGCAGTGCCATGCCCCAGGAGGTGGTGGTACCCGTGCTTGTCATCAAGGAAAGCGACAGCGACAAGGCCCGCACCCGCACGGTGGAGGTCAGCCAGCTGGGCTCCAGCCACCGCGTAGTGACCAACAAGCAGCGTTTTGAGTTCATCCAGAACGATGCGGTCAGCGACCGTGTTCTGCCCGTGACGCTGCTGTTCAGCATCCGCGATGGCGAGCAGCCGGTCAGCGACGAGCAGGCGCTGACGTTTGACAGCACTTCCTCCATGCTGGACGAACGCAAAAAGTCGGTCTTTCTGACGATTCAGGCCGGCACCTACGACCGCAACAAAGACTACGCCCTGGTCGCCCGTGACGCCAAAACCAAGGCCGAGGCCTGGCGCACGCCCCTGCGCATTGACCTGGCTTTCAGCAACGATTTTTGAGCCCCCGCATGAGCAACACCCTGGATTCCACAGACACCCTGACAGACACCATGACTCCTTCCCCAAGCCCGGCCCTGGAGGGCGGGCTGGATGCCCTGCTCAACCAGCACTTTGCCGGCAAGGTGGTGCGTAAGGACCTGACCAAGCTCATTAAGGAGGGGGCCAATGTCCCGGTGTATGTGCTGGAGTACCTGCTGGGCATGTATTGCGCCTCGGACGACGCGGCCACGATGGCGGCGGGGCTGGAAACCGTCAAGCGCGTGCTGGCCGAAAACTATGTGCGCCCTGACGAGGCGGAAAAGGTCAAAAGCAAGATCCGCGAGCGCGGCTCGTTCAAAGTGATCGACAAGGTCACTGTCAAGCTCAATGAAAAGCGTGATGCCTACGAGGCCCTGCTGTCGAACCTGGGCATCAAGGACGCCGAGGTGCCGGATTCCTATGTGCGGGAGTTCGAAAAGCTGCTGGCTGGGGGCATCTGGTGCATCGTCACGCTGCAGTACCACTTTGAAGAGAAGCAGAAGACCTCGCCCTTCATCGTCTCGGACCTCAAGCCCATTCAGATGCCGGGCATGGACATGGAGGGCTTGTTCAATGGCCGGCGTGCCTTTACCGAGGCGCAATGGCTGGAGGTGCTGCTGCGCTCTACTGGCATGGAGCCCACCTGCTTTAAGGAGCGGGCCCAGTGGCACTTGCTGGCCCGCCTGATCCCGCTGGTGGAGAACAACTACAACCTCTGCGAGCTGGGGCCGCGCGGTACGGGCAAGAGCCACATTTACAAGGAAATCAGCCCCAATTCGATTCTGGTCTCCGGGGGGCAGACCACGGTTGCCAACCTGTTCTACAACATGAGCGCCCGCAAGATTGGCCTGGTGGGCCTGTGGGATGTGGTGGCGTTTGACGAGGTGGCGGGCATCCACTTCAAAGACCACGACGGCGTGCAGATCATGAAGGACTACATGGCCAGCGGCTCGTTCAGCCGGGGGCGTGAGGCCATCAATGCCAGTGCCTCCATGGTGTTTGTGGGCAACATCAACCAGAGTGTGGAAAGCCTGGTCAAGACCAGCCACCTGCTGGCGCCGTTTCCGGAGGCCATGATCGATTCGGCATTTTTTGACCGTTTCCACGCCTATGTGCCCGGTTGGGAGGTGCCCAAAATGCGCCCTGAGTTCTTCACGAACCAATATGGCCTGATCGTGGACTACTTGGCCGAATGGGCGCGCGAGATGCGCAAGCGCAGTTTTGCCGACGCCATCGACAAATTTTTCAAGCTGGGCAACAACCTGAACCAGCGCGACACGATTGCCGTGCGGCGCACGGTGTCCGGCCTGCTGAAACTGCTGTACCCGCACGGGGAGTACACCAAAGAGGCCGTGCGCAAGTGCCTGGAATACGCGCTGGAGGCACGCCGCCGGGTCAAGGAGCAGCTCAAAAAGATCGGGGGCATGGAGTTTTACGACGTCCATTTCTCCTACATCGATCTGGAAGACTTGCAGGAGCGCTTTGTCGCGGTGCCGGAGCAGGGCGGCGGGGGCTTGATTCCCGATGGGCGTTTGCAGCCGGGAGTGCTGCACACGATTGCAATGGGTTCGGCGGAGATGCCTGGCCTCTACCGCATGGAAATCCAGGCGATGGCAGGCACGGGCAAGCTGAACGTGTCGGGTTCGCTGTCGAAAGAGCCGGTGCGCGTGGCGTTTGACTATTTCAAGGCCAATGCAGGCCGGGTGAGCGCCTCCATTCACCCCACCGAAAAGGATTACCACCTGCACCTGGTGGAGTTGCAAAGCTCGGGAACGCCCGAAGCCCTGACCTTGTCCAGCCTGATCGCTCTGTGCTCTGCCGCCCTGGGCAAGCCGGTACAGGCCCAGCTGGTGGTGATGGGCGATATGAGCCTGGGGGGCACCATCACCCAGGCCCGCAATCTGGCGGAGAGCCTGCAAGTGGCCTTTGATGCCGGCGCCAAACGCATCCTGCTGCCCATGTCCAGCGTGACGGACATTCCCTCGGTCCCTGGCGAGCTGTTTGCCAAATTCCAGACCAGTTTCTATTCCGATCCCGTGGATGCCGTGTTCAAGGCGCTGGGGGTGGAGTGAGGGGCATGGAGCCGTGAGGCCTGCGCGTCCCTGTCACCCCGCTTGCGGATAATCCCTCGCTTTCGACTGCTCCCCCCGCCCATGGAATACGCCGCCTTTCTGATCGACTTCATCCTGCATGTGGACCGCCACCTGGAAGCCTTTGTGCAGGCCTACGGCGCCTGGGTGTATGCGCTGCTGTTTGTAATCGTGTTTGTCGAGACCGGACTGGTGGTGATGCCGTTTTTGCCGGGTGACTCGCTGCTGTTCATCGTCGGCGCGCTGGCGGGGGCGGGCATGCTGGACTTCTCCATCGCCTGCGGCCTGTTGGTCGTCGCGGCCATCCTGGGGGACCAATGCAATTACCAGATTGGCCGCTACTTTGGCCCGAAGGTGTTCCAGTGGGAGTCCTCGCGCTGGTTCAACCGCCGGGCCTTTGACCAGGCCCATGCCTTTTACGAGCGCTACGGCGGCATCACCATCGTGCTCGCGCGCTTCATGCCGTTCATCCGCACCTTCGCACCGTTTGTGGCGGGTGTGGCGGCCATGGGGCGGGGCAAGTTCACGGCCTACAACGTGGGCGGGGCGCTGCTGTGGGTGCTGGGCATTGCCACGGCGGGCTACTTTTTCGGCAACCTGCCCTGGGTGCGCCAGCACCTGGACAAGATCATCTGGGCGCTGATTCTGGTGCCCGGGCTGATGGCCATTGTGGGCGCCTGGCGCGCGGGAACGCAGGCGCCAAAGTCTGTTTGATTGCTATCGAAAAAATAGCTGATACTGCTGGTATCCATTGGCTTGGAGGCTGATTCGACCTCCAGACGTACCCCACTCAGACCGACCGGCTGCGTGCCAGCGGCGGATTGCGGGCGAAGTAGCGCTCGATGCCGCGCATGAGGGCATCGGCCAGCTGCTCCTGGTAGCTGCTGCTGCGCAGGCGGGCTTCTTCCTCGGGGTTGCTGATGAAGGCGGTCTCGACCAGCACGCTGGGAATGTCCGGCGCCTTCAGGACCGCAAAACCCGCCTGCTCGACGCGCGGTTTGTGCAGCTTGCCCACATTGCCAATCTCGCCCAGCAACACATGGCCCAGCTTGAGGCTGTCGTTGATCTGCGCGGTGGTGCTCATGTCCAGCAGGGCGCGCTGCACATGCTGGTCCTGCACCTTCACGTTGATGCCGCCCACCAGGTCAGCCTGGTTTTCTTTGTTCGCCAGCCAGCGCGCCGCTGTGCTGGAGGCACCGCTCTGGCTGAGTGCAAACACGCTGGCGCCCCGGGCCTGTGGGGTGGTGAAGGCATCGGCGTGGATGCTGACGAACAGGTCGGCCTGCACGCGGCGGGCTTTCTCCACCCGCGTGCCCAGGGGCACGAAGTAGTCGCCATCGCGGGTCAGGAAGGCGCGCATGGGGTTGCCGCCGATGCGGCTGGCGTTGATGCGGTCGCGCAGCAGGTGGGCCACGCGCAGCACCACGTCCTTCTCGCGCGTGCCGCCGGGGCCAATGGCCCCGGGGTCTTCGCCGCCATGGCCCGGGTCCAGCGCCACGATGATGATGCGGTCGGTCTGCGTGGCCGTGGCACGGTTGCTACCCGCGCTGGGCCGGGCGGGTTCAGGTGCCTGGGCCACGGCCGGAGGAGCGTTGGCGGGAGGCTCGGGAGTGTTCATGGGCAGCGGCAGGCCGCCCGCAGGGGCGCGGGGGGGGGGCGCCGCATGGGCGACCGGGCCTGTCCCGCGACCCGTTTGCTGGGCAATCAAGGCGCCCAGGGGGTCGGCAGCGTCGGCTTTGGGGGCCGTGGCCGCTGCGGGCGGCGTGGTCAAGGCGGTGGCTGTGGGCCTGGCGGGACTGGCGCTGCTTGCCATAGCCCCCCCGGCATCGCGCAAGCGCTCGGCGATCAGTGCTTCCAGCGGGTCCGGCGCTTGCGCGGGGTAGAGGTCAAACACCAGCCGGTGCTGGTAAGGCGCCACGGGCGCCAGCGTGAACACCTGGGGCTTGGCGGCCTGCTTGAGGTCGATCACCAGCCGCACCACGGTGGGCGCGTACTGGCCCACGCGGATGCCTGCGATGTTGGGGTCGTCGGCGCGCACCTTGGCCACCAGGTCGCGCAGTTCGTTGTTCAGCTCCACGCCCTCAATGTCCACCGCCAGCCGGGGTGGGCTGGGGATGAAGGTCTGCTTGGTCGCCAGCTTGGTGTCGGACTCGATGGTGACGCGCGAGTAATCAGCCGCTGGCCAGACCCGCACGGCCACAATGCCCGCGCCCCGGGCCAGCTGCGCGCTGCCCAGCAGTAGCACCAGGCTGCCCGATTGCAGCAGCGTGCGGCGCGAAGGGGTCCAAGGGGTTGGCGAAGAGTGTGGGGAAGCGGAGTCGTTCAGGGGCATGGGGGGCAAAGCTCCTTGAGCAAGGCGGCGCCGTGGTCGGTATGGGCTTGCAGCTGTGCTTGGCGCTGGTGTTCGTCCAGTGCCGTGAGGGTGATGGCCAGGTCGGCGGGCGGCAGCAGCGCGGCGGCTTTTTCGGGCCACTCGGCCAGCTTCAGGCCAGGCGATGCGAACAGGTCGCGAAAGCCAGCGTCTTCCCACTCGCGCGGGTCGTCAAAGCGGTAGAAGTCGAAATGCCAGATGGCCAGACCCGGCGCCTCGTGCGGCTCGACCACGGCGTAGGTCGGGCTTTTGATGCGGCCCTGCACGCCCAGTGCCCGCAGCAGGTGGCGCACCAGCGTGGTCTTGCCCGCGCCCAGGTCGCCGTGCAGGGTGACAAAGGCATTGCGCAGCGCCGGCAGTGTCGCCAGTTGCTGGGCAAAGGCCTGGGTGGCGGTTTCGTCCGCCCAAAGCAGGGTGCAGGCCGATGTGCAGGCGAAGGTGCCCGCCGCCGGGGACGGGGGGCTTTCTACAATCGGCGCGTGGTGTGGTGCAGCAGTCAACTCGTTCCTCAAATTCGGCAATGGGCCCGCGAACTGGGATTTTCCCAAATCGGCGTGGCCGGTGTCGATTTGTCCGACGCCGAGCCAGGGCTCCTGGCCTGGCTGGAGGCGGGTTTTCACGGCAGCATGGACTACATGGCCGCCCACGGCCTCAAACGCGCCCGGCCGGCCGAGCTGCTGCCCGGTACCGTCAGCGTGATCACTGCCCGCATGGACTACCTGCCGCGCAGCACGCCCGAAGGCTGGCAGGCGCTGGAGTGGCAACGGCTGGATCGCCCCGGCGAGGCCATCGTGTCGATGTACGCCCGGGGCCGGGACTACCACAAGGTGCTGCGCAACCGCCTGCAAAAGCTGGCCGAGCGCATCGCCGCCGAGATTGGATCTTTTGGCCACCGCGCTTTCACCGATTCCGCCCCGGTGCTGGAGGCCGAGCTGGCCACCCGCAGCGGCCTGGGCTGGCGCGGCAAGCACACGCTGGTGCTGCACCGTGAGGCGGGGTCGATGGGCTTTTTGGGCGAAATCCTGGTCGATCTGCCTTTGGCGCCCACCGAGCCCGTCAGCGCTCACTGCGGCCAGTGCACCGCCTGCCTGGATGCCTGCCCCACCCAGGCCATCGTTGCGCCGTACCGGCTGGACGCACGGCGCTGCATTTCCTACCTGACCATCGAGCACGACGGCGAGATTCCGCTGGCGTTGCGCCCCTTGCTGGGCAACCGCATCTACGGCTGCGACGACTGCCAGCTGGCCTGCCCGTGGAACAAGTT
>CAYZPX010000060.1:0-14142 GCA_964480105.1 uncultured Burkholderiaceae bacterium
CCGATGCCGGCCGCGACCTGCGCAAGGTCTATGAAGAAACCTTCGCCCAGCTGCAGCCCAAGTACGGCGACTGGGTCATCTTCAACCACTGCATGCCGTTTGACGTGACCCGCGCCTACGACGAGGCCACCGGCTACCCCGACCCCCGCATCTGGACCGCCGACCGCGACCGCCAGATGTGGGAAGCGCTGGAGGGCTGAGCGCCCCGGCGTCCTTCGCGGCCCACCACCTCTTGATCCTGCCCCGATCCCCCCGCGCAAGCCGGTCTTGCGCGGGCCGGGCGGAGCCTTGCCCTTTTTCCTGCACCGACCGCACATGACCACCGCCACGCTCTCGCCCACCGTCTTCCAGGGTTCTGGCCCCGCGCTGCAGGCCCTGGAGTTCCCCAGCACCCGTTCGCCCGACCAGGACGCCGCCGCCCCGGTCCACCACCCGGTGGTCATTGTGGGCGCCGGCCCGGTGGGCCTGAGCCTGGCCATCGACCTGGCCCAGCGCGGCCAGCGCGTGGTGCTGCTGGACAACGACCACCGCCTGTCGATCGGTTCGCGCGCCATCTGCTTTGCCAAGCGCACCTTGGAGATCTGGGACCGCCTGGGCGTGGGCCAGCGCATGGTGGACAAGGGCGTGTCGTGGAACCTGGGCAAGGTGTTTTTCAAGAACGAGCAGGTGTATCCCTTCAACCTGCTGCCCGAGGACGGCCACGAGCGCCCGGCCTTCATCAACCTGCAGCAGTACTACGCCGAGGCCTACCTGGTTGAGCGCTGCCTGCAGCTGTCCAACATCGATCTGCGCTGGGACCACAAGGTCAGCGGCATCACCCCCCGGGGCGACGGCGCGCTGCTGGCCATCGAGACGCCCACCGGCCCCTACCAAATTGACGCAGGCTGGGTCGTGGCCTGCGACGGCGCGCGCTCCATGCTGCGCAACCTGATGGGCCTGGAAAGCAAGGGCCGCATCTTTCAGGACCGTTTCCTGATCGCTGACGTGAAGATGCAGGCCGAGTTCCCAACCGAGCGCTGGTTCTGGTTCGACCCGCCCTTCCACCCGAACCAGAGTGTGCTGCTGCACCGCCAGCCCGACGATGTCTGGCGCGTGGACTTCCAGCTCGGCTGGGACGCCGACCCCGAGGAAGAGAAGAAGCCCGAGAACATCGTCCCCCGCGTCAAGGCGCTGCTGGGCAAGGACGTGGACTTCACGCTGGAATGGGCCAGCGTCTACACCTTTGCCTGCCTGCGCATGGACCAGTTCGTGCATGGCCGCGTCGTATTTGCTGGCGACAGCGCCCACGGCGTCTCGCCCTTTGGCGCCCGGGGCGCCAACAGCGGCGTGCAGGACGCGGACAACCTGGGCTGGAAGCTGGACTGGGTGCTCAAGGGCCGCGCTGGCGTCGCGCTGGTCAACAGCTACGGCCCCGAGCGGGAATACGCCGCCGACGAGAACATCCTGAACTCCACCCGCGCCACCGACTTCATCACGCCCAAGAGCGAGATCAGCCGCCTGTTCCGCGACGCGACGCTGGAGCTGGCCCGCGACTGCGAATTTGCCCGCCGCATCGTCAACAGCGGCCGGCTCTCGCTGCCCGCCACGCTGCACGGCTCGCCGCTGAACACGCCGGACAGCGAGGCGTTTGCCGGCACCCAGGTGCCTGGCGCAGTGCTGCTCGACGCCCCCGTACAGCGCGGCGGCCAGCCGTCCTGGCTGCTGCGCGAGCTGGGCCCGGACTTCACCCTGCTGTGCTTTGGCCCCGCGCCCGCCTGGGCCGCCGGCCTGCCCCACGTGGCGGTGCGCGCCATCGGCACCGACCTGGTGGACGTGCAGGGCCTGGTCGCCCAGCGCCTGGACGGCCAGAGCGGGACCGCCTACCTGGTCCGCCCTGACCAGCATGTCTGCGCCCGCTGGCGCGCCCCCACCGAAGCCGCCGTGCGCGCCGCCCTGGCCCGTGCGACCGCCGCCGAACTTGCCCACGCCTGAGCCCGCCGGAGCCCGTCCCATGCTGAACACCCAGATCACCCTGACGTCCTACGACGACTTCTACGAAGCCCTGATCTCGGCCCACCAGGGCCTGTCCACCGAGGACAGCCACGCCATGAACGCCCGCCTGGTGCTGCTGCTGGCCAACCACATCGGCGACGAGGCCGTGCTGCGCGAGGCCCTGCAGCGCGCCCGGGGCCGGGAGGCCGCCCTGGAAACCACCTCGCTGGCCGGCCGCGCCGCCATCCAGCCCCTCGCCCCGTCGCACGCCGGCGCCTGACTTTTTCATCCAAGGAGACTTTTCATGCAACGCAACACTTTTTTGGCGGCCCTGGGCGGCCTCGCTCTGAGCAGCCTGCTGGGCACCGTGTCCGCCCAGGACAAGCCCGTGGAATGGGTGGTGGGCTACGCCGCCGGCGGCGGCTCCGACGTGGTGGCCCGCACCGTGGCCGAGGCCATGGGCAAGACGCTCAACCGCAGCATCATCGTCACCAACAAGCCCGGCGCCGGCACCAACATTGCGGCCGAGTACACCGCCCGCTCCAAGGACCAGGGCAACATCGTTTTCACTGCCGACTTCGCCACCCTGGCGGCCAACCCCACGCTGTTCAGCAAGCTGAATTACAACGCCGAGAAGGACTTCCAGCCCGTGGGCCTGCTGGTGCGCTTTCCGCTGTTCCTGGTGGTTTCCAACAGCGTGCCCGCCAACAACTACAAGGAATTTGTCGCCTGGGCCAGGCAGCAGCCCAACGGCGTGAACTGGGCCTCGGTCGGGCTGGGCAGCCCGCACCACCTGGTGGGCGAGCTGTTCCGCGAGCAAAGCGGCCTGAACCTGACCCATGTGCCCTACAAGGGCGCCGCCCCCGGCATCCAGGACGTGATCGGCGGCCAGATTTCCGCCATGTGGGTAGAAAGCGCCACCGCCTACCCCTTCCTGAACGGCAAGAAGGTCAAGGCCATCGGCGTGGCCAGCGCCCAGCGCGTGGCCACCATGCCCGACGTGCCCACGCTGCACGAGCAGGGCCTCAAGGGCTTTGAAGGCTACGCCTGGCAAGGCCTGGTCGTGCCCACCGGTACCCCGGCCGAGGCCACCGCCAAGTTCGCCAGCGCCCTGCAGACCGCCCTGAACAGCACCCCCGTCAAGGCCCGCCTGCAGGCCCTGGGCGTGGAGCCCCTGCCCGGCACCCCCGCCGACATGGCCAAGTTCTCCCGCAGCGAGCGCGAGAAGTGGGGCGCGGTCATCACCAAGGTCGGCGTGAAGCTGGACTAATGCCAAAATTGGCCTCCAGGCCAATGGAATCCAGCGGTAGGTGCTATTAAATCAATAGTCATCGACCTGCGGAAATCCCTGGGTTTTGCTGGCCAGGTCCCCGGGGCGGCGATGATGGCGCGGTGTCTTTCTGCTTCAAGGAGCCCGCGCCATGCACATCGGTGTCCCTCAGGAAATCAAGAACCATGAATACCGCGTCGGCCTGACGCCCGACAGCGTGCGCGCTCTGTGCGCCCACGGCCATACCGTGTCGGTGCAGCGGGGCGCGGGCGCGGCCATTGGCCTGGGCGACGAAGCCTATGCCGAGGCCGGCGCCCTGTTACTGCCCGACGCGGCCAGCGTATTCGCCCAGGCCGACCTGATCGTCAAGGTCAAGGAGCCGCAGCCCCCGGAGCTGCCGTTGTTGCGCCCAGGCCAGATCCTCTACACCTACCTGCACCTGGCGCCCGAGCCGGCGCTGACGGCGGCTTTGCTTCAAAGCGGCGCGGTCTGCATCGCCTACGAAACCATCACCGGCCCGGGCGGTGGCCTGCCGCTGCTGGCGCCGATGAGCGAGGTTGCCGGCCGCATGGCCGTGCAGGTGGGCGCGCACCACCTGGAAAAGTCCCAGGGCGGCCTGGGCCTGTTGCTGGGCGGCGTGCCCGGCGTGCCGGCCGCGCAGGTGGTGGTGCTGGGCGCCGGCACCGTAGGCCGCAACGCGGTGCAGATCGCCGTGGGCATGGGCGCGCGCGTCATGGTGCTCGACCGCGACCTGGACCGCCTGCGCGCCTTGGACGCCCACTACGGCAACCGCATCCAGACCCTGGCCGCGACCGAGCCACAAATCGAGCAGGCCGTGCTGCAGGCCGACCTGGTCATCGCCAGCGCGCTGGTCCCCGGCGCCGCCGCGCCCAAACTGGTGCCCCGGTCGCTGGTGGCGCGCATGCAGCGCGGCGCCGTGGTGGTGGACGTGGCCATCGACCAGGGCGGGTGTTTTGAGACCTCCCGCCCCACCACCCACGCCGCGCCCACCTTTGTGGAAGAGGGCGTGGTGCACTACTGCGTGGCCAACATGCCCGGCAACGTCGCCCGCACCGCCACCTTCGCGCTGAACAACGCCACCCTCCCGCACGCCCTGGCCATCGCCGACAAAGGCTGGCAACAGGCCCTGCGCGACGACCCGCATCTGCGCAACGGACTGAACATCGCCCAGGGCCAGGTCACCCACCCGGCGGTGGCGCAGGCGCTGGGGCATCCGTGGGTGCGGGCGGAGGCGGTGCTGGGGTTGGCGTGATGGCGATGTCGGTCCTATTTTTGGTCAAATGCACCTCCAACCCAATGGATATCAGCGGTACTAGCTATTGATTCAGGAGCATTTTTTCCGTGGAGTGTGCAAAAAACCCTCCACTAGAATGCCTCCGGCCACCCCGCGTGGTACCCCATTCCCCGACCAGCCCGCCTTCCTGCATGCACAGCAATTTTCGCTTCCTGGCCGAACACTCGCCCTTGCTGGCCCAACTGGGCGCCACGGCGGAAAAGCTCTACCCCTTTGACCCCGTCAGCTGCGTGCTCAAGCTGCGCCTGCTGGCGGAAGCGCTGACCCAGGAAATCGCCTCCCGGATTGGCCTGCGCCTGGTGCAAGCCACCCAGGCCGAGCTGCTGCGCGCAGTGGACCAACGCATGGGGCTGGACCCCCAGGTGCGGCAGATGTTTCACTTCCTGCGCCATCGGGGCAATGCAGCGGCCCACCAGGCCGACCACGGTATTGGCTACCGCGAAGGGCTGGAAGCCCTGAAAGTCGCCCGCGAAATGGCCTTGTGGTTCCACCGCAGCTTTGGTGCGGCGCCCGACTTCAAACCCGGCTCCTTCCTGCTGCCCGAGGACCCCGGCCAGAACCTGGTGGCCTTGCAACGGCAAATCGACGAGGCCAACACGCGCTATGCCGAACTCCAGGCCCAGTTCGATGCCCGCTTGCGGGCGGCCAACGCCCAGCCCGACACCCCCAGCGCCCAAGACCTGCACGCCTTTGCCCAGCGCGCCGCCGACGCCGCCCAAAAAGTCCAGATGGACGAGGCTGCGACCCGCTTGCTCATCGACCAGCTGTTGATCGACGCCGGCTGGCAGGCGAACACCCAGACCTTGACCCATGCCAAGGGCGCCCGGCCCGAACGCGGCCAATGCCTGGCGATTGCCGAATGGCCTACCCAGGGGCAGCAAAGCGCCGACTACCTGCTGTTTGCCGGCCTGACTCCCATCGCCACCGTGGAAGCCAAGCGGTTGAACGTCAACGTCGCCGGCAAGCTCGCCCAGGCCGAGCGCTACGCCCGGGGGCTGGCCATCGAGCCCGGATACGCCGCCGCCTGGCAGGCCGAAGGCCGCGACGGCCCCTGGCCCGACGGGCAGGGCGGTTGGTTTCAGGTGCCTTTTGTGTATTCCTGCAACGGCCGCCCCTTTGTGCGCCAAAGCCCTGAGGCCAGTGGCACCTGGTTTCGGGATGTGCGCCACCCCGCGCAGCTGGCCAGGCCGCTGCAAGGCTTTCATTCGCCCGAGGGCCTGCAGGACTTGCTCAAACGCAGCCGGACCGAGGCCGAGGCCCGCCTGCGCCAAGAAGGCTTTGCCTACCTGGGCCTGCGCGACTACCAGCAACACGCCATCGCCGCCGTCGAAGCGGCCCTGGCCCAGGGCCAAACCCAGTGCTTGCTGGCCATGGCCACCGGCACCGGCAAGACCCGCACCATCATGGGCCTGATGTACCGCTTTCTGAAGGCCGAGCGCTTTCGGCGGATTCTGTTTCTGGTGGACCGCACCGCTCTGGGCCAGCAGGCGCTGGACGCCTTCCAGGAGGCGCCCCTGGAGCAAAACCAGCCGCTGTCCAAGATTTACAACGTGGCCGAACTGGGCGACATGGCCCACGAGGCCGAAACCCGCGTGCAGGTGGCCACCGTGCAGGCCATGGTCAAGCGCATCTTTGCCAGCGATGCGCCGCCGCCGTTGGACGCCTTTGACTGCCTCATCGTGGACGAGGCCCACCGGGGCTACACCCTGGACCAGGAGATGACCGAGGGCGAGCTGGCGCTGCGCGACCCGGCGCAGTACCTCTCCACCTATCGGCGGGTGCTGGACTACTTTGACGCCGTCAAGATCGGCCTGACCGCCACGCCCGCGCGCCACACCACCGAAATCTTTGGCAAGCCGGTGTTCACCTACTCTTACCGCGAAGCCGTGGCCGACGACTGGCTGATCGACCACGAGCCTCCCGTCCGCTACGAAACCCTGCTGACCCGCCACGGCATCCATTTCGACAAAGGCCAGCCGGTCGAAGCCCTGAACCTGGCCACTGGCGAAATCGAGGTGGCCGAGCTGGACGACGAACTGAACTTTGCGCTGGAGAGCTTCAACCGCCGCGTGATCAACGAGGACTTCAACCGCGTGATCTGCGAGCAACTGGCGCAGGAGCTTGACCCCCTGGGTGAAGAAAAAGCCTTGGTCTTTTGCGCCACCGATGCCCATGCCGACATGGTGGTGCGCCTGCTGAACACGGCTTTTCGTGCCGTACATGGCGAGGGCTACAACCAGGCGGCGGTGGCCAAAATCACTGGCGCTGCGGACAAGGTCGATACCCTCATCCGCCGCTACAAGAACGAGCGCTTTCCCACCATTGCCGTCACCGTGGATTTGCTGACCACCGGCATCGACGTGCCCGCCATCTGCCACCTGGTGTTTTTGCGCCGCGTCAAAAGCCGCATCCTGTACGAGCAAATGGTGGGCCGCGCCACCCGGCGCTGCGACGACATTGGCAAAACCGTTTTCAAAATCTACGACCCGGTGGATTTGTACGCCGCGCTGCAAGCCGTGAACACCATGCAGCCGCTGGTGAAAGACCCCCAGGTCACGCTGGAGCAGCTGCTGGACGAGCTGAACCAGCCCGCCGCGCACACCGCCTCGGGCAGCGCCCCAGGCCGCAGCCATGCCCACGATGTGCTGGACCAGCTCAACCAGAAGCTCATGCGCGTGCTGCGCGACGCCCAGCACAAGGCCGAGAAAAAACCTGCCCTCAAGGAGCGTCTGGGCCAGCTGGAGCAGCAATGGGGCGTGCCCCCCAAAGACCTGCACCGCCACCTGCACCAGCTGGGCCAAGAGGGCGGCCCGCAAGCTGCCGCCGACTTTTTGCGCCACCACACCCAGCTGCTGGTGCAGATTGCCGAGGTCAAGCAGCTGGTGGGCACCGCCTACATGCCCGTGATCTCCAAGCACGCGGACAAACTGAAAGAGCGCACCCAAAGCTGGGGCCTCTACGCCAAGCCCGAGGACTACCTGCAAAGCTTTGCCGACTTTGTGCGCCAGCACATCAACCAGTCCGCAGCCCTGGCCACCGTGGTGAACCGGCCCAAAGACCTGACCCGCGCCCAGCTGAAAGAAGTGCGCCTGCTGCTGGACGGCGCCGGTTACTCCGAAGCCCGGATCAAGGCCGCCTGGCGCAACCAAAGTAATCAGGACATTGCCGCCGGCATCATTGCCCACATCCGCCAGGCTGCGCTGGGCGAAGCCCTGCTGCCCTTTGACCAGCGCGTGGCCCGCGCCATGCAGGCGATCTACGCCCAGCACGCCTGGACCCCCGTGCAGCGCAAGTGGCTGGAACGCCTGGCCAAGCAGCTCACGCACGAACTGGTGATTGACCACGACTTCGTCAACCACGCCTTTGCCAACGACGGCGGCGCCAAGCAGCTCGACAAACTGCTGGGCGGCCAGCTCGATGGCGTCATGGCGCAACTGGCCGACGGGCTCTGGCCCAAGGCGGCGTGAGAGACTTCACTCCAGATTGGACGCTCCCAGAATCCAGATTGGACGCTCGCCAAATCCAGATTGGACGCCGCTCTCACCCACCCTGGCGCACCCGGTTTCCCCTTTTTTCAGACGCCTCCTTTTTCTTTTTTTATGACCACCCAAGACATCGTCCAGAAGCTCTGGAACCTCTGCGACGTGCTGCGCGATGACGGCATCAACTACAGCGACTACGTGACCGAGTTGGTCTTGCTGCTGTTCATCAAAATGGAGTACGAGACCACCGAAAGCGGCATCCTGCACCGCCACAAGCTGCCCGCCTACGCCCGCTGGCCCGAGCTGCGCGACAAAAGCGGGCTGAACCTGCTGCAGCACTACCGCGAAACCCTGCTGAAACTCTCTGCCAGCGACGACCGGCTGATTTCCGCCATCTACGCCGACGCGCAAACCCGCCTGAAAGAGCCGCGCCACCTGGAGCAGCTCGTCAAAAGCCTGGACGGCATCGATTGGTTCAGCGCCCGCCAGGACGGCCTGGGCGACTTGTACGAGGGCCTGCTGGAGAAAAACGCCAGCGAAACCAAAAGCGGCGCGGGCCAATACTTCACCCCGCGCCCGCTGATTGACACCATCGTCCAGGTGCTGCAGCCCCAGCCCGGCGAAACCGTGCAAGACCCGGCAGCGGGTACGGCGGGATTCTTGATTGCCGCCGACCGCTACATCAAAGACCACACCGACGACCTGTACGAGCTGAACGAGCGCCAGCGCCAGTTCCAGCGCAACCAGGCTTTTTTAGGCATGGAGCTGGTGCCCGGCACCCGCCGCCTGGCGCTGATGAACTGCCTGCTGCACGGCATGGAAGGTGATGCCGAGGGCGTAGTCCACACCGGCAACACCCTGGGCGAAGCCGGCGCCGCCCTGCCCAAGAGCGACATCATCCTCAGCAACCCGCCGTTTGGCACCGCCAAGGGCGGCGGCCTGCCCACGCGGCAATTCACCCACAGCACCAGCAACAAGCAGCTGGCCTTCATGCAGCACATCGTGCGCCACCTGAAAGACGGTGGCCGCGCCGCCGTGGTGCTGCCCGACAACGTGCTGTTTGAAAGCGGCGTTGGCACCGACATCCGCCGTGACCTGATGGACAAATGCCGCCTGCACACCATCCTGCGCCTGCCCACCGGCATCTTTTATGCCCAGGGCGTCAAAACCAATGTGCTGTTCTTTGAAAAAGTGAGCGAAGCCGCCACCGGCAGCACCCGCGAAGTCTGGGTGTACGACCTGCGCGCCAACGCGCCCAAGTTTGGCAAGCGCACGCCGCTGACGCACGCGCACTTTGCCGACTTCATCGCCACCTATGGCGATGAGCCCAATGGCCGGGGCGCGCGCCAAGACCAGGGCGAGCAGGGCCGCTGGCGCCGCTTTGCCCGCGACTGGATCGCCCAGGAAAAAGGCGATAGCCTGGACATTGCCTGGCTCAAGGACGACAGCGTGGAAGACGCCGCCGACCTCCCCGAACCCGCCGTGCTGGCGCGCGAAGCCGTACAAGAGCTGAACGCCGCCGTGACCGAGCTGCAAGCCATCCTGGCCGAGCTGGGCGAAGCACTGGAGGCGGAATGAGGGTGCTGCTCAACAACCTGCTGCGTGGTGCGCGCAGCGAAGTTGTCTCACAGCCTGTGAGACAAATGCCCTGCGGCCACGGAGGCGGCAATGGGTGACATCCAGCCCATGGCCACGCCCCCCGCCATCCCCGCCGATGCGCTGCTGGCCGACCTGTGCACCCTGATCACCCAAAGCCGCGAGCGCCTGAGCGCCACCGTCAATGCCGAGCTGACCTTGCTGTACTGGAATGTGGGTGATCGCCTGCAGCGCGAAGTGCTGGCGGGCGAGCGGGCCGCCTATGGCCAGCAGCTGATGGAGCGCACGGGCCAGCGCCTGTCGCAAGAGTTTGGGCGGGGCTTTGAAGCCAAAAACCTGCGCCGCATGGTGCAGTTTGCCCAGGCTTTCCCGCATGGCGAAATTGTCGCGACACTGTCGCGACAATTGAGCTGGAGCCACTTTGTGGACATCCTGCCCCTCAAAACCGAAGCCGCCCGCCACTACTACGCTCAGGCCGCCGCCGCTGAGCGCTGGAGCGTGCGCGAGCTGCGCGCGCACATCGAGCGCAAGGCCTTTGAGCGCAGCGCCATCGCGCAAACCCACAGCGGGGCGGTGGCTGCCACCGGCGCCGTGCTGGCCCCGGCGCAGGCCAGCCAGGCACGGCCCGAGGTGGTGTTCAAAGACCCGTACTTGCTCGACTTTCTGGGCCTGCGCGCGGGCTACCTGGAGGCCGATGTGGAAAGCGCCATCCTGCGCGAGCTGGAGAGCTTCATCCTGGAGATGGGCCGGGGCTTTGCGTTTGTGGAGCGGCAAAAGCGCATGGTGATTGACGGTGAAGACCATTACCTGGATTTGCTGTTTTTTCACCGCCGCCTGCGCCGGCTGGTGGCGGTGGAGCTCAAGCTGGGCGCCTTCCGCGCGGCGGACAAGGGCCAGATGGAGCTGTACCTGGCCTGGCTGGAGCGCCACGAACGCCAGCCGGGCGAGGAGCGCCCGATTGGCCTGATCCTCTGCGCCGACGCCAGCCGCGAAAAGGTGGAACTGCTGCGCCCCGAGCGCGACGGCATCACCGTGGCCGAATACTGGACCGAACTGCCCCCGCGCGAAGTGCTGGAGCAGCGCTTACACCAGGCACTGCAAGACGCGCGCGAGCGGCTGGCGCGGCGGGAGATTTTGTTGGGAGATGAGAATGTCTGACCAATTTCGGGGCTGGATACACCGTCCGTTAGGCGACGTTGTTGCTCTCAGGACAGGCCCTTTTGGGAGTGCTCTGCACCAATCCGATTACATAGTCGGCGGCGTGCCAGTTATTAATCCAACGCATATCCGTGCGTGCGTGCTTTTCCCTGACTCCGCAGTCTCTATTTCCGCAGAGAAATGCGCTGAGCTGGCTGACTTCCGACTCAAAGCAAACGATATCGTCATGGGGCGGCGCGGTGAGATGGGGCGTTGTGCCGTGGTGCCTCTGTCAGCGGAGGGATGGCTATGTGGTACAGGTTCTGTCATCGTGACGCCTTCCGAGGCAATGGATGCGAGGTTTTTGCAGCGCTATCTGAGTTCGCCCGTGACGGTGAAGCTGCTGGAGGGGGATTCGGTGGGTTCAACGATGGTGAACCTGAATCAAAAAATCCTATTGGGTCTTTCGATTCAGATTCCGCCGCTGGCAGAACAACGCCGCATTGCCGACAAACTCGACACCGTGCTGGCCCGCGTGGATGCGGTGAACGAGCGCCTGGCGCGCGTCGCCCCCTTGCTCAAGCGCTTGCGCCAGTCCGTGCTGGCAGCGGCCACCTCCGGGCGGTTGACGGAGGATTGGCGGGAGGCAAAAGGCTTACCTGATGCCCATGCCTGCACATTGGGAGACTTGATCAAGGTTTCTTCGGGCGATGGTTTGGTCGCCAAAGACATGCGTACCGAGGGTGGTATCCCTGTTTTCGGTGGTAATGGCATCAATGGCTATCACGACCAAGCCAACGTGAATGAGCCGACTATCGTGATTGGGCGAGTTGGTTACTACTGCGGGAGTGTGCATCTGACACCGCAAACAGCTTGGGTTACGGATAACGCTCTAAAAGTGAAGTTTGACAAGACAAAGCTGAGCCGCGCGTTTCTTTACTTCGGGTTGCTTGGAACGGATTTGCGTCAAAACATGTCATCTACAGCCCAACCAGTAATTTCGGGTCAAAAAATCTATCCGCTGCCATTCCACTTGCCATCCCTCGACGAACAAACCGAAATCGTCCGCCGCGTAGAACTGCTGTTCGCCTACGCCGACCGCCTCGAAGCGCGCCTGCGCGCCGCGCACACCGCCACCGAGCGGCTCACCCCCGCGCTGCTGGCCAAGGCCTTTCGCGGCGAGCTGGTGCCGCAAGACCCCAACGACGAACCCGCCGCGCAACTGCTCCAGCGCCTGCAAGCCAGCCAAGCGACAGCAGCCCCCCAGCGCCGCAAAGCCCGGGCCGCGCCTGTGGTGCAGGATGGAAGGTCGAATCGGCCTCCAGCCCAATGAATACCAGCGCTAGCAGCTATTGATTTAATAGCGTTTTCAGCCACGCCGCCCCCGGAGAAAAGCCCATGCTTGAGACCTTGACCCTGGACCAGTTCACCACCTTTGACCACATCGGCTTTTCCTTCGCGCCCGGTATCAACATCATCATTGGCGAGAACGGCACCGGCAAAAGCCACCTGCTCAAAGTGGCGTATGCCATCAGCGCGGTCAGCCATGCGGCGGGCAAGTCCAGCCCGGTGCCTGCCAAGGCCCTGCTGCAAAAGGCGCTGGCCACCAAGATGCTGAACGTCTTTCGGCCCGACAAGCTGGGGCGGCTGGTGCGCAGCCACCGGGCCCGGGGCGTGGTGGGTGGCCGGGCGTCGGCGCGGGTGGGCCTGCGTTTTGCGGGTGACGCAGACGATTGGGCCTTCACGTTTTCCAGCGTCGCCAAGGTCGAGGTGCAGTTTGAGGAGGGGGCCGCCCCCAAGAAGTTTCTGGAGGCCGAGCCCATCTTCATCCCGACCAAGGAGGTGATTTCGATGTTTCCGGGCTTTGCGGCGCTCTACCGCAACCGCGAGGTGGCCATCGACGAGACCTACTTCGACCTCTGCCTGGCGCTGGAGGGGGCGCCGCTGCGGGGCCCGCGCCTGGAGGCGATTGAGCAATTGCTCCAGCCCATCGAGCAGCATTTGGGCGGCACCGTGGTGCGCGTGGGCGACAGCTTTTACCTCGACAGCGACAGCGGCAAAACCGAGATGCCTTTGGTGGCCGAAGGCATCCGCAAAATTGCCACCATCGCCTACCTGCTGCGCAACGGCGCCCTGACGCGCCGGGGCATGGTGTTTTGGGACGAGCCGGAGTCCAACCTCAACCCCCGGCTGCTGCGCATCGTCGCGGCCATGCTGATGAGTTTGGCCAGCCAGGGGGTGCAGGTGTTCATTGGCACCCACAGCTTTTTCCTGATGAAAGAGCTGGAGCTGCTGCGGCGCGGCAACCCGCAGGCCGTGCCCTGCCGCTACATCACCCTGGCCCTGGACGACGAGGGCAACCCGCTGTACGAGCAGGGCGACCGCTTGCAGGACGTGGCCCGCATCGTCGCGCTCGATGAGGAGCTGTCGCAATACGACCGCGAGATTCACGGCAGCCAGGGCAGTCACGGCAGCCAGGGCAGCCACCCAGTTGCTGCGGAGTAGGCCCATGGCAACGCCCACCCACACCTCGGAGCGGCCCACCCGTGACCTGGTCGAGCACAACGGCCGCCATGCCATGACTTTGCGGTTTCCGGCGTCGTGGCAAGCGCTCAAGTACGACGACGAGACCGATCCAGGCAACCAGTTTTTTAAAACCCGCGTCAAGACGGCCACCAGGGTCTCGGCGGTGGATTTCGTGCTGCAAGACGCCGACCAAGGCGCCCTGGTGCTGATCGAATGCAAGGACTTTCGGGGCGATACGGCGGCCAACCTGCCGCGCCTGTCCGACCAGCCGACCGAAGATGAAAAAGCGGCCTCGGCCCTGCTCAAAAAGCACGGCCTGAAGGTGCGGATTGACCGGGGCAAGCCCTTCTTGGCCACCGAGTTTGCGAAAAATGTGCGCGACACCCTGGTGGGCTTGCTGGCCGCCGCCCGGGCGGGCGACCAGGCGCTGGCCCCCTTTGCCGACATGGTGTTGCAGCAGCGCCCGCTGGTGTGCGTCTTGAGCCTTGAAATGGACCCCCAGCCCAGCTGGAGGCCCGGCGAGGGCAGCCGGCTCCTGGGCCTGCTCAAAAGCCGCATGGAGCGTGAGCTGGCTTTTCTATCGGCCACCGAGGTGGTGATCCACAGTGGCCTGCGCCCGCAGGCCCCTTCGCGTAGGGGCTGGGAGATTCTGGTTTCTGCCTGAGTGCGGATAGGTGGTCAAATCCGCCTCCAGCTCAATCAATACCAGCGGTACTAGCTCCTGATTCAATAGCGTTTTCCCCTGCTCCACAATACCCCCATGAGCATTCAGACCGACGACTTTGCCCCTGCGCCGCCCAAGCGGGTGGTGTCCGCTGCCGCCACGTCCTCGCAGGAGGAGGCGC
>CAYZPX010000061.1:0-14134 GCA_964480105.1 uncultured Burkholderiaceae bacterium
AGCGCTTTCTGGCGCAATGGCAGCCCCTGCTGCAAACCGTCCGCGCCCAGCCCGAACACAAGGGCCTGGTCCGCTGGCTGGTGGACGTGGACCCGCAGGCGATTTGAGGGTTTTTTGGCTTCCAGGCCAATGGATACCAGCGGTAGTAGCTATGAATTCAGGAGTTATTTAACCCCAGAGCAGGATGCACATCCAGCCGCGATTGGGATTACCCATGCACGGAACGGCAGAACTGGGCAAGGGGCTGGAGGCTGCCATCAAGCGCCAACTGGGTTTGAAGTAAGGAGAGAGGCCATGTTCGATTACCCCGTGACCCTGACGCCGGACGGCGACACCGTGCTGGTGACTTTTGCCGATGTGCCCGAGGCCATCACCTTTGGCACGGATGAAGACGAGGCGCTGTCTTTGGCGCCCTATCCCCTCGCAGGGTCCATGGCAACCTTACGATTTTTTCGCAAGGTTGCCGCTCAGGGTCTTTCGGGGCACTAGATCAATAGATGCCAGCGGTATTAGCTATTTTTCCAATAGCAAACATCCACCCTCAAATCGCCAATTTCTGCTGCAAACCACTGGCCCGCTGCACCCGCTTGCCCACGGCATCCTCCAGCAGGCCCGGGCGGGCTTCGACCAGGGAGAAATGGGTGCGGGCGCGGGTGATGCCGGTGTAGACCAGCTCGCGGGTCAGCATCTCGCCCGCGCCGTCGGGCAGGACGACCACGGTGTGGGCAAATTCCGAGCCCTGGCTTTTGTGGATGGTCATGGCAAACGCCGTCTCCACATGGGCCAGGCGGCTCACGGCCACGGAGCGCAGGGCCTCGCCGTCCAGAAAGTAGGCGCGCAGGCTGCGCCGGGCCTGGCCGTCCGGCTGGAAGGCGGGCAGCACCACGCCCACGTCGCCGTTGAAGACGCCCAGCGCCGGGTCGTTGCGCGTGACCATGACCGGGCGGCCGATGAACCATTCGCCCCGGGGGTCTAGCCAACCCTCCTTGGCCAGCGCGGCCTGGATGGACTGGTTGAGCGCCCGGTCGCCCCATTGCCCCTCGTGCACCGCGCACAGGATGCGAAAGCGCTCGAAGGCCTGGAGCACGGCCCGGGCCCAGGCGGCATGGGCCTGGTCGGCAGGAAGGTCTTGCCCGGGCCCGGCCTTCACCAGCCTCAGGTAATCGGCATACGAGGCGGGGGCCCCGGGCCGGCCCTGCAAGGCCAGTTGGGGCACGAGCGCGGGCGTGGCCTCGGCGGCGGGGGCGGACCAGATCAGGACGGCCTCGCCTGTGGGGCTCTCCGCCATAGACTCGTTCAGCAGCCGGCGGGCCTCGGCACCGTCGCCCGCGTTCACCGCCAGCGCCAGCTTTCCGATGGCCGAGCCAAAACGGTGGCTCTTGCGCAGCATCACGGTGCGGCTGTCCATCACGCCCTGGGGCGCCTGCGCGGCCCCCAGCGGCTGGCCGGTGGCAGCCTGCAGATAGGCCAGGGTTTCGGCGTCGTAGCGGGCCTCGGCGGCGCCGGCGCACAGGTCGCCCAGCACCGCGCCGGCTTCGACCGAGGCCAGCTGGTCCTTGTCGCCCAGCAGAATCAGCCGGGCCTGCGGGGGCAGGGCCTGCAGGAGCGCGGCCATCATCTCCAGGTGGCCCATGGAGGTTTCATCGACCAGCAGCACGTCCAGCTCCAGCGGATGGCGGGCGTCGTGGTGGAACTGGCGGGTGTCGGGGCGGGCGCCCAGCAGCTTGTGCAGGGTGGTGGCCGGGCCGATGCGGTCGGTCAGGGCCTTCAGATCCAGCACATCGCCCACGGAAGCCTGCAGCGATTGCAGCGACTGGTCGATGGACTGGCGCAGCCGCGCCGCCGCCTTGCCGGTGGGCGCGGCCAGGCCGATGCGCAGTTGCGCCGGATCGGAGGCGGTGGCCAGCAGCAGCGCCAGCAGGCGGGCGGCGGTGTAGGTCTTGCCGGTGCCCGGGCCGCCGGTGATGACCGAGACGCCGCCACGCAGCGCCAGCGCGCAGGCCACCTGTTGCCAGTCGCACCCGGTGGAAGACGAAGCGGGTGTGCGCTCAGGTGCTCGAAACAGTTTTTCCAGCCAGTCCCTGACGGGGGTCGGATCGGCGGGATGGCGCTGCGCCGCCCGGGCGCGCAGGGCCTGCGCCACCTGGGTTTCATAGTCCCAGTAGCGCCGCAGGTAGAGCAAGGGGGCGTCGGCGGGGCCATCCAGCACCAGCCAGGCGCCGGCATTTTGCGGGCCTTGTGCTGCGGCACCGGCCTGCACCACGGGGCTGGGCTGCAGGGCCTGGACCCAGCCCGCCACGGTGCGGGGCAGGTCGGCCCAGGCCTGCTGCAGCGCGGGCTGCGCGGCCTCGGGCCAGCACAGCAGGGCCTGGGGCGAGGCCACCAGGGCCGCCAGCGGCAGGGCGCTGTGGCCGCGCCCTTCCATCTGGGACAGCAGCGCGCAGGCCATCAGCAGCGCCGGGGAGGCCTGGGGGTCGCATTCCAGCGCAAAGGCGGCCAGGGCGCTGTCGAGCCGGCGCAGCCAGCCTTGCTCGGCCCAGAGGTACAGGGTGCCCAGCAGGGCACCCTGGGGCGTCTGCCCGTCCCACAGGCCGGCCATCAGGGGCAAGGGCAGTGCGGGGGATTCGGACCAGGCAGGTGGGGGAGAGGCGGTCATCGCGGCGTTCATTCGGCAGTCTCCACGGGGGTGTCGAGCATGGCGTCCAGCGCATCGAGCAGCTCGGGTTCCGGCGGGACCAGGCACACACCCTGGGCGGGGCCGGCGATGCCACGCAGGAACAGATAGACGGCGCCCCCCAGTTGGGTGGCCGGGTCGTAGGCATCGCCCAGGCGGCTGCGCAGCAGGCGGTGCAGGGCCTGCAGGTAAATGGCGGCCTGCACGTCGTAGCGGTGGCGCAGCATGGCGGCCTGCAGCGCTTCGGCGGTGTAGGCGCTGTCGCCCACGCCCAGGTGGTTGGACTTGTAGTCCAGCACCCAATAGCGGCCTTGGTGCTCAAACACCAAATCCGCAAAGCCCATCAGCATGCCGTGCAGTTCGCTGCGCTGCAGCGTGGGCCGGGGGGCGTCGGCAAAGCAATGCTGGCGGCACAGCGCATCGACCTCGGCGGTGCGCAGCTGGGCAGCGGGCAGCCAGAACTCCATTTCCGACCAATGGGTCTGCAGCTGGTCCAGCGCCACGCCGGGGCCGGGCAAGGGCGTGCGGACCACGGCACCCAGCCAATCCACCAAGCCGGGGGCCTGTTCGGGCGGGTAGGCGCGCTCGCAGCGCAGGCGCAAGCGCTCGGCGAGTTCAGGGGACTGGGCCAGCGCAAAGTCCTCGCGGGCCAGCCACTCCAGCTGCTCGTGCAGGAAGTTGCCAGCCAGCGGACCGCGCTGGAAACGGTGGCGCAGCGCGGCCGTGGCAGGGACAAGGGGCGCCGCCTGTTGATCGGGGATGAGGATGGGCATGGCCCCGGCGTCTTCGGGCAGGCGCTCGTCGTCGGCTGGACCCTCGGCGCGCCAAGGGGTGAGCGCAGCTGCGGCCTGACCCAGGTCGCGGGTCAGGCGGGAGTAACTGGCGATGACCCAGTCGCGGTCAAAGGCGGCGGCGTAGGCTGGCCGGGGATCGGCCAGCGGCGGTCGGGCGTCGTCACGACTGAGGCGGGTGACGGCCTCCGACACTTGGGAGGCGGGCAACACGGCAATGTGCGGCTGGGCAGCCAGGGCTTGCAGCACGGGCTCCCACGCTTCATGCGACAGCGCCTGGCCACCACCGAGCAGCTGGCCCAGCGCGCTCAGATGGCTCTGACAGCCCTTGGCGTTGCCCACCTTGAGCGCGGCAAAGCCCAGCCACAGCGCATGGCGGGGCCGGGTCATGGCCACGTAGAGCAGGCGCAGGTCTTCGCGCAAGCGGTCCTGCTCGGCCAGAGCCAGCGCGGCGTCGTCAATGTCCAGCAGCACGGTGGACTCACCCCCGGGCTGGGGCAGGCGCATGGCCTTGAGAAAGCGCCGACTCGCCGCTCGGAAGCTGGTGCCAAACGGCACGCAGACCACGGGGTATTCCAGGCCCTTGCTCTGGTGCATGGTGACGACCTTGACCAGGTCGGCATCGCTTTCCAAACGCAACACCTGGGCATCGGCGGGCGGGCCGCTGGCGTCGGTGGCCCCGTCGATCTGGCGCTGCAGCCAGCGCACCAGGGCCTCTTCGCCTTCCAGGTCGCTGCTGGCCTGCTGCAGGAGTTCGGCCAGGTGCAGCAGGTTGGTCAGGCGGCGCTCGCCCTCGTCCTCGCGCAGCCAGCGGGCGGCCAGGTGCAGGCGGTGCAGGGTCTGGCGCAACATGGCCAGCACGCCCTGGCGCTGCCACACGGCCTGCAGCTCGCGCAGCAGGGCGGCACGTTCGTCAAAGGCCTCGTCGTCGCTGGCCAGCTGCGCCAGCTCGGCCAGCGACAGGCCCAGGGTGGGTACGGCATAGGCGGCGCGCACACGGTCGGTGTCCTGCGGCAGGGCCACGCCGCGCAGCCAGTGCACCAGGTCGCGCGCCTCGTCGCTCTGGAAGACCGAGTCCCGGTCCGACAGGAACACCGAGGCCACGCCCCGGCGCTGCAGCGCGCGGCGCACGGTGGCAGCCTCGTGGCGGCTGCGCACCAGCACCGCAATGTCGCGGGGTCGCAGGCGCTCGAAGGGCTGACCGTCCTGTGCAAAACCGTTGTGCGGATCATTGAGCCAGGCCACGATCTGCGCAGCGCAGCGCTCGGCAAAGCGGCGCTGGTGGCGGGCTGCGTTCTGCAACGTCAGGTCGTGGACCAGGGTCAGCGCCGGCAGGGGGCCGTCGATATTGACCCAGGATTCGGCCCGGCCATGGGCCTGGACCTGCACGAAGGGCACCGGGTTGTCCTGGCCCTGGCGGAACAAAAAGGCGCCCTGCGCGGTGTCCTCGGCCTGGGCAAAGCAATGGTTCACGGCCGCCACCAGCGCCTCGGTGGAGCGGCGGTTGGAGTCCAGCACATAGTGCCGGCCTGCGGTGGCGCGGCGGGCCTGCAGGTAGCTGTGGATGTCCGCGCCGCGAAAGCCGTAGATGGACTGCTTGGGGTCGCCAATCAGCAGCAGCGCATGGTCGCGCGCGGCCTCCTGCGCCGGGTAGATGGCCTGGAACAAACGGTACTGCAGCGGCGAGGTGTCCTGGAACTCGTCGATCAACGCGACCGGAAACTGGGCGCGGATGCGCTCGCGCAGGCGCTCGGCATGGGCGCCGTGCAGGGCCTGGTTCAGGCGCTGCAGCATGTCGGCAAAACCAAAGCGGCCCGCCTGGCGCTTGAGGTTCTGCATGCGCCGGGCGATCCAGGCGGCGGCATGCTGGCGGGCGACGGTGGCGGTGCGGGGCAGCGCGTCGAGTGCGGGGCCAAGCTGGGCAAAGTCGGCGAAGACGGTGGGCAGGTCGGCCGGGAGGGATTCCCCTTCCTGGCGCGCTTCGGCCAGGCCGTCGGGGGTCAAACGGATCCAGGCGGTGTCCGTGAGCGGCGGAACCTCGTCCGCGAGGGTCCCTTCCGCCCAGGCTTGCAGGGTGTCCAGCCAGCCGTTGATGGTTTTATCGGAGAAGCGGCGGCCATTCCAGCCCTTGTTTTTGGCGGGCATTTGCGATGCCACGTAGTCGCGCATCGCGGGCACCTTGTCCACCCAGGCCGCGCGCAAGGCCGCCACTGCCTCCTGGCGCGCCTGCTGGCATTGCGCCATCACGGTGGCCAGGGTCTCGGTGGACAGCCACTGGTCGTCCACGCCCAGGGCGATCAGGTTTGCCGCATCCTTGGCCAGCGCGTCCACATTGACCCACACGGCCAGCACCGCCTCCAGGGTCGCGGCGTCCAGCGGGTAGCAGGCGGTGCGCCAGTAGTCCTGCGCGGCCTCGGTGCGCAGCGCGTCTTCGTCGGGCTCCAGTTCCTCGTCGAAGAGGTTACCGCTGTCAAAAGCGTGCTCGCGCAGCATGCGCTGGCACCAGGCGTCGATGGTGAAGACGCTGGCATCGTCCATGGCGTCGGCGGCCATGGCCAGGCGCCAGGCGGCCTGCTGGCGGGCGGGGCCTTCGGGGTAGGCGGTGAGCAGATCCTTCAAAAAGGCATCGCTGGCCTGGACCTCGCCCCGGAAGCAGCGGGCGGCCTCCAGCAAGCGGGCACGGATGCGGTCGGACAGCTCGCGCGTGGCGGCGCGGGTAAAGGTCATCACCAAAATTTCGGCGGGCGCCAGCGGGCGCTCAAAGCGCTGGTCCGCGTCGCCATGGCCGAGCACCAGGCGCAGGTAGAGCGCGGCAATGGTCCAGGTCTTGCCGGTGCCGGCGCTGGCCTCGATCAGCCGGCCACCCCACAGCGGAAAGGCCAGGGCGTGCAGGTGCTGAGGATGCGGATGCGCGGGGGTTCGCTGCGAGGCGCTCATGCCGGTTCTCCTTCGTGTGCGGCCTGGGGTGCGGGGGGATGGGGGGCCGGGTGGAGGTCAGGATGGGGTGTAGCCTGGACCTGCGCGGCCACCCAGTCCAGGAAGGGGCGGTACAAGGTCTGGGCCAGGGCATGGAACAGCGGCAACCCTGTGTCGTTCATAGTGACGAGCAGCGCCTCGAAATCCGGGAACACCCGCGCCAGGCTGGGGTCGTCCCCGTCGGGAAAGCCGTTGCCGTAATCGTCGCCTTCGTACTGCTTTTTGGCGGGAGCGTTCACGTCGGCATCGGGGTCGGCCAGGTCGGCGGCGCTGGCGTCGTCCTTGGTCTGCGCTGCGGCCAAGGCGGTGTTCAGGGGCAGCGGCAAGGGCTGCTGCTGGCCCTCGCGCCAAGTGGCGATCAGGCGCTGCAAGGTTTCCTGGCTCTGCGCCTGGTCCTCGGATGGCAGGGGGGCGATGCACAGGACGGCGTCCTGTCCCACCAGCCGCTGGTGCAGCGCCAGGCCCATGGCGCTGGCAGCCAGGGCGCGCAGCCAGGCTGCGAGCAGCTTGTCGGCGCGGGGCTGGTCCTTGCTCAGCAGCTTGGACGGGACCAGCGCCAGCCAGGCGGGGTCCTCGCCCTGGCGCTGGCGGTAGAGCGGCGCCAGCGCATCGCGCAGCACCAGGCCGCCCCAGGGCAGTTCCACCGGCAGATGCGGCGCGGGGTACGGAAACTCCTGGCCTGCCTGCTGCCAGGCGCTGGCCATGGCGTGCAAGGTGGCACGCAAGGCGTCTTCCGCACGCTGGCCCAAGCCGCGCAGGGGCAGGCTTCCGGCGCGGCGCAGGCGGGCCAGCTCGGCATCGACCTGGGCGCAGAGTGCGCTGGCATCGACCACCTCGGCGGCGGGTGGCCAGGGCCGCAGCTGGTCTTGGAGCAGCTGGAAGCGGTCCAGCCCGTCGATGGCAAAGGCCTCGGTGTCGGCGACCAGGGCCTCAGCCTCCTCCCAGCGTACCTTGAGGCGGTCCTCAAAAAACGCCCGGACGGGGTTGCGCAGAAAGCGCTCCAGCCGTCCCAGGGACAAGGGCGGCGCACTGGCGGCATCAAAGGGCAGGTGGTCGGCGCCCACGGCGGGGGCGCCTTCGTCCGACCGGTGCGGCGCATGCACCGCGCGCCATTCGCGGGCATGGGTGGACAGGGACGGCGCACCCGACACTGCTGCCTCGAAATACCGCCGGCTAAAGGGCTGCAAGGGGTGCACAGTGGTGCGCTCGGCCACGGCGGTCGGACCCCAGACGGCGGCCAGGTGGTCGCGCAGCTGGGCGACCAGCACCGAGGGCGGCAGCTCGCTGTTGTCGCGCACATGGCGGCCGGTCCAGCTGACGTACAGCAGACGCCGGGCAGACAGCAGGGCTTCAAGCATCAACTGGCGGTCGTCGTGCTGGCGGGCGCGGTCGCCGGGGCGGTGCTGGCCGCGCGCGCCCATCAGGTCGAAATCGCTGCGGGGGCTGCGGCGGGGATAGTCGCCGTCGTTCATGCCCAGCAGGCACACCACCTCGAAGGGGATGGCACGCATGGGCATCAGCGTGCAGAAGGTGATGCCGCCGGCGCGGAAACGCCGCTCCAGCAGCGGCGGCTCCAGCGCTTCCAGCCAGGCGCTGCGAAACGCCCCCAGCGCCAGCGGCTGGTCAAACCCGGCGCGGTCGCAAGCGTCCTGCCAGATGGCCAGCGCGGCGCGCATGGCGGCCAGCACGCCCCGGTCCAGGTCGTCCTGGGGCAGGAACAGCGCATCCAGCCAGGCACGGCCGCGCGCGCCCCAGGTGGCGGGCGCGGCCGCTTCGTCAGCCTGGGTCCAGACGGCCAGCAGGGTTTGCAGCAGGTGGGCCAGGGCACCGGCCAGTTCGGCCTCCAGCCCGCCGACCTCGGCATAGGGGGCAATGGCGTCGTCGCCCTGCCCTTCGGGTCCGGTGCCTGCCCCAGTGCCGGCGGCGTAGCCCAGCAGCATGCGCTGCAGGCCAAACCAGGCGCTGTTCTGCTCGCCACAGGTGTCCAGGTTCAGACCCTGGCGCTGTGCTGCGTTCAGACCCCAGCGGATGCCGGCACCCTCCATCCACTGGCCCAGGCGAGGCAGCTGCTCGGGCGCAATGCCAAAGCGCGCAGCCACGGCGGGCACGGCCAGCAGATCGACCAGCTCGCTCAGGCGGCAGCGCTGCGCGGGCAGGCGCAGCAGCCATTCCAGCGCGGTGACCAGGGGGCTGCTGGCCTGGGCGCTCAGGTCGGCAATGTCAAACGGGATGTGGCGCGCATCGCCGCGCGGGTATTGGCCGAACACGGCGCGGATCGCGGGGGCCATGGCCTCGATGTCCGGCACCATCACCACGATGTCGCGCGGCTGCAGCGGGGCCTGCCCTGGGCGGCGCTCGGCCAGGCGGTCGAGCAGCTGGTCGTGCAGCACCTCCAGCTCGCGCACCGGGCTGTGGGCGAGGTGAAAGACGATGGAGCGGTCCTCCGGCGCCAGCGGCTGCGCACTGGCCTGGGCCTCGGCCTGTGGCACCAGGTCGCGGATGTGGCGCTGCAGCTGAGTGAGCAAGGGGGTGTCAGGGCCGCTGCCGCCCTCGTCGAACAGGTCAATGCGCAGCTGGGGGTATTGCGTGCGCAGCTGCTCGGCGTTGTCGCGTGCATCGAGCTGGCGGATGAAATCCCGCCCCTGCCGGCCCCAGGCGGCCAGGAGCGGGTGGGCGTGCTGGTGCATGTCTTCCATGGCGATGGCCGACAAGTCCACGCTGCCCGGTCTGGGACCATGGCGGCGGCGCTGGATCTGACGCAGCAGCTCGCGCCCCTCGACGATGTCGCCCCAGTGGTAGCGGCAGGGGTTGGGCACGGCCAGCACCACCTGGGTGTGTGCGGCCAGCGCCTCCAGGGTGTCCAAGGTGGCGCCGGGCAAGTGGCTCATGCCAAACACCACCACCCGCCGCGCCACGCGGTCGGCCAGTGCCTCGGGCCCCGCCTGCAGGCGCTCGATGACCTGGCGATGCAGGCCGGGGCGCAGCACGGCGTGCTCCTCGGGCGCCAGGTCGTCGAGCAGGGCGCGCCACAGCAGCGGCTGCCAGCGCTGGTCTGCGGGCACAGGGGTTTCAAGCTGGTTGGCGTCGATCAGCACCTCCCGCCCCTGCGCCCAGGCCTGCAGCCAGTCGGCACGGTAGTTCTGGTACTGGTCGAACAGGTCGGCCAGCCGGGTGGCCAGCTGCAGCGCGCGGTCGGCCCCCTCCCCTTGCAGGTAGCCCCGCACGGGGGCGAAAGCAGCCTGGGTCTCGGCGTTTTCCAACAGGCCGGGCAAGAGCCGCATCAGCCGCCAGGCCATGGGCCGCTTGTCCAGCGGCGAGACGCGCGGCACCGCCTGCGGCCCCAGCACCTGCCGGTAGGTGCGCCACAAAAAGCGCCCCGGCAGCTCCACCCGGGTGGCGGCGCAAACGCCCGCCTGGCGGGCCAGTTCCATCTTGAACCACTCGGCCACGCCGTTGCTTTGCACCAGCACGATTTCTTCCTCAAGCGGGCCCAGCGGGTGCGCCTGCAACCAGGACATCACGGCATCGGCCAGCAGTTCGGACTGGTTGCCGTGCAGTGCGATCCAGCCGGGGGAGATTGGGGCGGCAGAAGGAGGAGAGCGGGTCAAGGGCACCTCGTCGTCGGTCAAAAGAAGGGGGGAAGGTTGGCATCGTAGGGGCACGGGACGACGGCGGCTGTCGTCGTGACCGTCAAATCCGCCCTCGAAGATAAAAAATAAGGGTTTTAGGCCTCTAGCCCAATGAATACCAGCGGTAGTAGCTCTTATTTCAATAGCAAGATCAAGGGTTTGAACTGCGTTGTCGGCCAGCGGGACGGGCGCCCCGCCCGGCTGGGTATCATGGCGCCCCTTCCGCTCCCCTGCGCCCCATCCCATGTCTGCTGGTCTCAACCTTGCCCAACTCCAGGCCGTCCATTACACCCAAGGGCCCTGCCTGGTGCTGGCCGGCGCGGGCTCGGGCAAGACGCGGGTGATCACGCACAAGATCGGCCACCTGATCGACAAGGGCCTGGAGCCCCGGCGCATCGCCGCCATCACCTTCACCAACAAGGCCGCCGCCGAGATGCGCGAACGCGCCAAGGGCCTGATTGGCCGCGCCGCCAAGGACGTGCTGGTATGCACCTTCCACGCCCTGGGCGTGCGCATGGTGCGCGAGGACGGGCAGGTGCTGGGGCTCAAGCCCCAGTTCAGCATCATGGATGCCGACGACGTGACCAGCATCCTCAAGGACGCCGCCGGCGGCACCACCGACATGGCCACCGCCCGCCAGTGGCAGTGGACCATCAGCAAATGGAAGAACATGGGCCTGAACGCCGAACAGGCCCTGGCCCAAGCGGCGGACGACCACGAGCGCACCATCGCGCTGATCATGCAGCGCTACGAAGAGCGCCTGGCCGCCTACCAAAGCGTGGACTTCGATGACCTGATCGGCCTGCCGCTGACGCTGCTGCGCGACTTCCCCGAGGTGCGGTCCAAGTGGCAGGCGCTGCTGGGCCATGTGCTGGTCGATGAATACCAGGACACCAACGCCACGCAGTACGAGCTGCTGAAATTGCTGGTCGGCGAGCGCGGGCGCTTCACCGCCGTGGGCGACGACGACCAAAGCATCTACGGCTGGCGCGGCGCCACGCTGGACAACCTGAAAAAGCTGCCGGTGGACTACCCCCAGCTCAAGGTCATCAAGCTGGAGCAGAACTACCGCTCCACCAGCGCCATCCTGCGCGCGGCCAACAACGTCATCCAGCCCAACCCCAAGCTGTTCCCGAAGACCCTGTTCTCGGAACTGGGCGAGGGCGAGCCGGTGCGCGTGGTCGATGCCGACACCGAGGAGCACGAGGCCGAGCGCGTGGTGGCCCGCATCCAGAGTCTGCGCGCCGCCGCCAACCCGCCGCCCGCCTGGAAGAACTTTGCCGTGCTCTACCGCGCCAACCACCAGGCCAAGCCGTTTGAGAAAGCGCTGCGCAAGGCGAACATTCCGTACAAGGTCTCGGGCGGCACCAGCTTTTTCGACCGCGCGGAAATCCGCGACCTGTGCGCCTGGTTCCGCCTGTGGATCAACAACGACGACGACCCGGCCTTCCTGCGCGCTGTCACGACGCCCAAGCGCGGCATCGGCCACACCACGCTGGCCGCCCTGGGGCAGTTCGCCACCCAGCACAAGCAAAGCCTGTTCGGCGCGCTGTTCAACGGCATGCTGCCCGCGGCAGTCCCTCAGCGCGCCATCGACGGCCTGCACGAGTTTGGCCGCACCATCAACGACCTGGAACACCGCGCCCGCCACACCCTGGGCGCCGAGGCCGCCCGCGCCTTCATGGCAGACTGGCTGAAGGACATCGGCTACGAGCAGCACCTCTACGACAGCGAGGACAGCGAGAAAGCCGCCGCCGCCCGCTGGAGCAATGTGCTGGAGTTCTGCGACTGGATGGCCCAGCGCGCCGGCGGCCAGGCCGACGACACCAGCGCCGGCGCCCTGGTGCGCGAGCAAAAGAGCCTGCTGGAAGTGGCGCAGACCATTGCGCTGCTGTCCACCATCTCGGAGCGCGAGCAGGAGCAGGACATGGTCACCCTCTCCACCCTGCACGCCTCCAAGGGGTTGGAGTGGCCGCACGTCATGCTGATCGGCGTGACCGAGGGGCTGTTGCCCTTCAAGCTGGACGACGACGATGGCAAACAGGAAAAGGTCAGCGACGACACCCTGCTGCGCCTGCAGGAAGAGCGCCGCCTGATGTACGTGGGCATCACCCGCGCCCAGCGCAGCCTGGCCGTGAGCTGGACCAAGCGCCGCAAGAAAGGCCGCGAGCTGGTGGCGGCCCAGCCCAGCCGCTTCATCGCCGAAATGGCGCTGGACCAGAAAACCGCCCGCGAAGACCCCCGAGAAAAACTCAAGGCCCTGCGTGCCGAATTCGCCGCCAAGGCGGCGGCGGCCAAGGCGCCCGCCTTGGAATAATGGGGGCATGCAACGCCTGAAACTCCCCATCGGCATCCAGACCCTGCGCGAGATCCGCACCGAGGGCCACTACTACGTGGACAAGACGCCGCTGGCGCTGCGCCTGGTGGAGCAAGGCAAGTACTACTTCCTCAGCCGCCCGCGCCGCTTCGGCAAAAGCCTGTTGATCGACACCCTGGCCGAGCTGTTCGAAGGCAACCGGGCGCTGTTTGAGGGGCTGTACGCCGAGACCCGCTGGGACTGGTCCAAAAATCACCCCGTCATCCGCATCAACTTTGGCGACGGCGTGCTGCACAGCCGCGAAGCGCTGGACAAGCGCATTGACCTGATCTTGCTCGACAACTACCAGCGCCTGCAGCTGCCCGTGCCCGAGGGACAGGACGTTCCGGGACTCTTTGGACAACTGATCCAGCGGGCGCACCAAAAGTTTGGCCAGCGCGTGGTGGTGCTGGTCGATGAATACGACAAGCCCATCCTGGACAACATCACCCAGCCCGACACCGCGCGCCAGATGCGCGACGGGCTGCGCAACCTGTACTCCGTCATCAAGGGCCAGGACGCGCACCTCCGCTTTGGCATGCTCACGGGCGTGTCCAAGTTCAGCAAGGTGAGTTTGTTTTCAGGGCTGAACAACCTCAACGACATCACGGTGTCTCCGGAATACAGCGCCCTGTGTGGCTACACCGATACCGATGTGGACACCGTGTTCGCCCCCGAGCTGCCCGGGCTAGACCGCGACGCCATCCGCGACTGGTACAACGGCTACAACTGGCTGGGCGAGAGCGTCTATAACCCCTTCGATTTGCTGCTGCTGTTCCAGAAGCGTCAGTTCCTGCCCTATTGGTTCGAAACCGGCACGCCCACCTTCCTGGTGGACTGGCTGATGCAGCAGCCCGAGACCTTCACCCCCCGGCTGGAGCACTGGCAGACCGACCTGGAGCTGCTGGGCGCCTTCGACGTGGACGGCATGGAGCCAGAAGCCCTGCTGTGGCAGACCGGCTACCTGACCATCGAGTCCACCCGCCAGCTGCCGGGCATGACCGAAGTCCACCTGACGCTGCCCAACCGCGAGGTGCGCGCCAGCCTCAACGGCGCGCTGCTGCGCCGGCTGCAAGGCACATCGCGGCGCAGCACCCAGCACCTACCCCGGCTCTACGACCTGCTGCGGGCCAACGACTTTGACGGCCTGCGCCAGCTGTTCGAGGCCTTCTTTGCCAGCATTCCGCACGACTGGTACCGCAACAACCCCATCGCGCAGTACGAGGGCTACTGGGCCAGCGTGTTCTACAGCCACTTCGCCGCGCTGGGCCTGGACATCCGGCTGGAAGATGCCACCCACCACGGCCGCATCGACATGACCGTGACCTTCAACGGCCATGTGTACCTGTTCGAGTTCAAGGTCGTCGAACTCCTCCCCGAAGGCAAGGCCCTGCAACAGCTCAAGGACCGGCGCTACGCCGACAAGTACCGCGCCCGAGGCGAACCCATCCACCTGATCGGCGTGGAGTTCAGCAAGGAACAGCGCACGGTGGTGGGGTTTGACGTGGAGACGCTGGGGTGAGGCGGGCCTTGTATGAGCTCCATTGGGCAGTTTTTGCGGGGCGTCGTCTCTGCGAGGCAGGCTGCTTCAGAGGGGGTGGATCACCCCAACAGAGGCCACTTCGAATTGTTGCGCCTCATGTAGGCTGAGAACGGCGCTGTTGCATAAACCAAATTTGAGACGCCATGCCCCAAACCCCAGACGGAT
>CAYZPX010000062.1:0-13911 GCA_964480105.1 uncultured Burkholderiaceae bacterium
ACGATGCCCAGGCGGTCGCCGTCGCCGTCAAAGGCCAGGCCCAGGTCGGCGTCGCCCGACTGCAGCGCGGCGATCAGGTCGCGCAGGTTCTCGGGCTTGCTGGGGTCGGGGTGGTGGTTGGGGAAATTGCCGTCCACCTCGGAGAACAGCTCGCTCACCTCGCAGCCCAGCGCGCGGAAGATGGCCGGCGCCGAGGCCCCGGCAATGCCGTTGCCGCAGTCCACCACCAGCTTCAGCGGCCGGGCCAGCTTCACGTCGGCCACGATGCGGGCCTGGTAGTCGGGCAGCACGTCGGCCTGGCGCACCGAACCACCCGGTTGCAGCTGCCAGCTTTCGGCCTCGATGGTGCGGCGCAGCGCCTGGATTTCCTCGCCGTAGATGGCGCGGCCATTCAGCACCATCTTGAAACCGTTGTAGTCCTTGGGGTTGTGGCTGCCAGTGACCTGGATGCCGCTGTTGCACAGCGTGCTGGCCGCAAAATACAGCAGGGGCGTGGTCACCAGGCCCACATCGATCACCTCGATACCGGCGTCCACCAGGCCCTGGATCAGCGCGGCGCTCAGCGCCGGGCCGCTCAGGCGGCCGTCGCGGCCCACCGCCACCGTGCGCTGCCCCTCGGCCTGCAGCGCCGTGCCAAAGGCCCGCCCCAGGCCCAGCGCCAGGTCTTCGTTCAGGGTGGACGGCACGATGCCGCGGATGTCATAGGCTTTGAAAATGGCGGGGCTGGCGTGCACAGACAGGTCTTTCTCGGGGAACATTCAATCAAACAATGCCCGCAAGCCGGGCAAAAACCGCCGGGCATTGTAGGGGCGCCCATCCCCCCACTACCATGGTCTTCCCTATCCCCACCGCTGGAGTTGCCCATGCGCTTTGTCCCCGACACCGTCCAATGCCACCACGCCACGCCGCTGGGAACCGTCCACCTCGCGGCGAACCCGCAAGGGCTCTGCGGACTGTGGTTTGCGGGGCAAAAACATGCCCCCGTCCATCTGGAGGGCCCCCAGGCTTGGCCTGAAATGCCGGAACACCCCCTGTTGCGCGAAGCCCAACGCCAGTTGGACGCCTGGCTTGCAGGAAAGCTCGCCAAATTTGACCTGCCACTGGACCTGTCTGGCGGCACCGCGTTTCAGCAAACGGTGTGGAATGCCCTGTGTGCCATCCCCTGGGGGCACACCGTAAGCTATGGCGCCCTGAGCCAGCAGCTGGGACGCCCGAAGGCGGTGCGGGCGGTGGCCGCCGCCGTGGGCCGCAACCCGATCAGCCTGGTCGTGCCCTGCCACCGCATCGTGGGTGCCCAAGGCCAACTGACGGGCTACGCCGGGGGACTGGAGCGCAAGCAGGCTTTTTTGGCCATGGAAGCGCGGTGCGCAGCGCGTGGGGCACCTGGGTGACAAGGCGCCGGACAAGCGCGCCTTTACGATGGCCGCCCTTTCATCCTCTTTCCAATCCCCTTTGACTGGAAACGACACACCATGATCACCGAACTCGCCGATTTCACCGTCGCCCCCGAAAACCATGACGCCTTTGGCCAGGCCCTGGCCCACGGGCTGGCCACCGTCCTCTCCAAAGCCGAGGGCTATTTGGGCCACGAAATCCTGTCCTGCCAGGAAACCCGGGGACGGTGGGTGCTGCTGGTGCGCTGGAGCAGCCTGGAAGCGCACACGGTGGGCTTTCGCCAATCGAGCGCCTTTGCCAACTGGCGCGCCATCATCGGCCCGTACTTCGCGCAGCCACCCCGGGTGGAGCATTTCGACCGGACGGACGCGGGTCCTTCCAGCCAGCCCTCGGCGTGACCTGGGCCGGCGGCTCTGCTCGAAACCCTGGGGCGTCAGGCGCCCCCAGCCTCAGCCGCCGACCAGGTCCTTGACCTGCTGCAGCGCAGCGGGGTCTTCCATGGTGGTCAGGTCGCCGGGGTCCCGGCGCTCGGCCACGGCCTGCAGGGCACGGCGCAAGAGCTTGCCGCTGCGGGTCTTGGGCAGCACGTTCACAAAGTACACGCGGGAGGGCCGGGCCACCGCACCCAGCTGGTGGTCCACCAGCTTCATCACATCGCCTTCGAGCTTCAGGCGGGCGGCAGCGTCGTCCAGGCCTGTCGCATCACGCGGCACCGCAAACGCCATGGCGACCTGGCCCTTGAGGTTGTCGGCCACGCCCACCACCGCCACTTCGGCCACGTTGGGGTGGGAGGCAATGCTTTCCTCGATCTCGCGGGTACCCAGGCGGTGGCCAGCCACGTTGATCACGTCGTCGGTGCGGCCCAGGATGAAGTGGTAGCCGTCGGCGTCGCGAATGCCCCAGTCGAAGGTGCTGTAGATCAGGCGGCCGGGAATGCTCTTCCAGTAGGTGTTGACAAAACGGGCATCGTCGCGCCACACGGTCTGCATACAGCCGGGGGGCAGCGGGCCTTCGATGGCGACCACGCCCTTCTGGTTGGGCTGGGTCAGTTCCTCACCGGTGCTTTCGTCGATGAGCTTGACGTCGTAGCCGTACATGGCCTTGCCGGGGCTGCCGAAGCGGGTGGTCTGCGGCTCGACGCCATTCGCCAGGGTCAGGATGGGCCAGCCGGTTTCGGTCTGCCAGTAGTTGTCGATGATCGGCACCTGCAGCGCATCGCTGATCCACTGCGCGGTGGGTTCGTCCAGCGGCTCGCCCGCCAGCCACAGGGCCTGCAGGCTGGAGACATCGTGCTGCTTGAGGTAGGCCGGGTCTTGCTTCTTGAGCACGCGTACCGCGGTGGGTGCCGAGAACATGTGGGTGACGCGGTGCTTGGCGACGATCTGCCACCAGATGCCAGCATCGGGCCGGGTGGGCAGACCCTCGTAAAAGATGGTGGTCATGCCAGCGATCAGCGGGCCATAGACGATGTAGCTGTGCCCCACGACCCAGCCGATGTCGCTGGTGGCGAAAAAGACCCCCACGCTCCGCCGCTCACGCGGGTCGCTGCCCCCCGAGGGGGCCGCCTTTTCACCTTGGGACGGCCCGGCGGTGAAAAGGGTTTGCCCGTCCTGCACATTGAAGATGTGCTTCATGCTGGCAGCCAGCGCCACGGCATAGCCGCCCGTGTCGCGCTGCACGCCCTTGGGCTTGCCGGTGGTGCCGCTGGTGTAAAGGGTGTAGCTGGGGTCGGTGGCCTGGACCCAGGCGCAGGGTACTTGCGCATCCAGGTGCTGGGCACGCAGCGCGGCCCAGTCGTGGTCGCGGCCCGCACGCAGATGGGTGGGCGCCAGGCCCCGGTCCACCATCAGCACGGCAACGGGCTTGTGCGCCGACAGGTCAATCGCCTCGTCCAGCAGCGGCTTGTAAGGAACCACTTTGCCGCCGCGCGAGCCGGCATCGGCGCTGACCACGGCCACGGGCTCAGCGTCTTCAATGCGCGAAGCCAGCGAACCCGCCGCAAAACCGCCAAACACCACCGAATGCAGCGCGCCAATGCGGGCACAGGCCAGCATGGCAAAACAGGCCTCAGCAATCATGGGCATGTAAATCAGCACCCGGTCGCCCTGCTTCACGCCCAGGGACTGCAGCACTGCGGCCATGCGCTGCACTTCGACGTGCAGCTCGGTGAAGCTGTAGCTGCGCTCGGTGTCGGTCTCTGTGGAGATGGCGACCAGCGCGGTCTGGTCGGGACGGTCCTTCAGGTGGCGGTCCACCGCGTTGTGGCACAAGTTGGTGCGGCCGCCCACAAACCAGCGGGCGAAGGGTGGGTTGCTGTAATCGCAGATTTGCTGGGGTGGGGTTTCCCAGTCGATCAGCTGGGCCTGCTCGGCCCAGAACGCATCGCGGTCTTCGATGGATTGGCGGTGAAAGTCAGCGTAAGCGGCCACAGTCGTCTCCTTTTTTGAATTCATAATTATGGAGAAGCCGGGCTTGCGGCAGGCTGACAAGGGCTGCCACCTTGAACGACCGCCCTGACGGCGACGGACCTGGTCCGGCGATGACCCCGCTGCTTACTTGATCAGCGCCAGAGCATCCCTGAAGTCGGGATGCTCACAGCTGCGCAGCCACTCGAAGGCCACCATTTCGGTGGTGACCAGTTCGGCGCCAGCGCCGGCCAGGCGGTCAAACGCGGCGTCGCGGTTGCGCTCGGTGCGGGAGCTGCAGGCGTCCGTCACCACCCAGACCTCGAACTCGTCTTCCAGCAGGTCCAGCGCAGTTTGCAACAGGCAGACATGGGCCTCGCAGCCAGCAATCACGATGCTGCCGCGCTCGGGGGCCTGGGCTTGGGCCGGTTTCTGCAGGTGGCGCGGCAGGCTGCGGGCGTTGCCGCCTTGCTGCGGCTTGGCCGGTGGGCGGAGCCACTCGCCCAGGCCTTCCTCGGTGGCGCTGAAATGCATCTTGGCCAGGGTCTTGTGGCACAGCGCGCGCAGGGCCGCGTCGTTCGGACCCAAGCGCGAGGGGTTCTGCTCCGTGCCCCAGACCGGCACGTCCAGCATCTGGGCGATTTGCGCCAGCTTGAGCGCGTTGGCCACCACCTGTGGGCCTTCAAAGATGGCGGGCATCAGGCGTTCCTGGTAATCGACCAGCACGAGTTGGGAGGCGTCGGCATCAAGCAGCATGGACAGGGCTTTCTCTCTCTAATGAAGAAGGGGGGAATTGAAGGCGGCGATTGTGACCGCTCAGAACTCCACAAAGACATGGGGCACCTGTTCAGGACCGCCCAGAGCATAGGCGCTGTCGCGCAGGGTTTGCTGACGGGCAAACTCCAGATCGGCCGGGTAGCTGGCATGCACACGGTACAGCGGCTCGCCTTCGGCAACGGTATCACCGAGCTTGTGCAACAAATCCACCCCCGCTCCGGCCACCTTGGGGGCACCCGCGAGACGCGCAATGCGGGCGATCTGGAAGTTATCGATGCCCACCACGATGCCCGCCTGGGGCGCGCAGACCTCGAAGCTGAGCTGGCCCAGCTGCGGATGGTGGTGGTCAAAGTCCTTGCCGCCCTGCGCGGCGATGATGGCGCGCATCTTGGCCAGGGCCCGGCCCGAATCCAGGATGTCGCGGGCAATCGCGTAGCCGTCGCCACCGCGCACGTCGGGGTCGCACTCAATCAGGCGACCGGCCAGGCGCAGGGTCTTCTGCCGCAAATCGTTGGGTGCCTGGGGGTCGTTTTCCAGCACCCGCATCACGTCGCGCGCCTCCAGCACCGGACCCACGCCAAACCCAATCGGCTGGCGGCCATCGGTGATCACCACCTCCAGCGACAGGCCAATGCGCCGCGCCACATATTCAAACAATCGCCGCAAGCGCTGCGCCTCGGGCATGGAGCGCACCTTGGCGGTCGGGCCAATGGGGATGTCCAGCACCAGGTGGGTGGAGCCGGCCGCCACTTTCTTGGACAGGATGGATGCCACCATCTGCCCTGGCGAATCGATGGACAGCGGGCGCTCCACGGAAATCAGCACATCGTCCGCGGGCGAGAGCTGGGCGGTCCCCCCCCAGGCCAGGCAGCCGCGGTGCTCACGCACGATCTCGGACAGTTGCTCAAACGGCAGTTCCACCCGGGTCAGCACCTCCATGGTGTCGGCGGTGCCCGCCGGCGAGGTAATGGAACGGGACGAAGTCTTGGGGCACAGCAGGCCGTGCGCCGCCACGATGGGCACGATCAGCATGGACGTGCGGTTGCCCGGAATGCCGCCAATGCAGTGCTTGTCCACCACCAGGCGCTCGTGCCAGTCCAGCCGGCGCCCGCTTTGGACCATGGCCTCGGTCAGGAAGAAGACCTCCTCGCGGTCCAGCTCGTCGCGGTTGCAGGCGACGACAAAGGCGGTCAGCTCGATCTTGGAATAGCGCCGCTCCGCGATGTCGCGCACGATGGCGGCGTAGTCCTCGCGCGGCAGGCGCTCGCCGGCGATCTTGCGAAACAGCGCCTGGCAGGACTCGGGGGGCTCGGCCTGCGAGATGGTGACCGGGCGCCCCCGGGGCAGGCCCAGACGGTCAAACACCTCTTGCGACAGGCCCAATTCGGTGGGCTGAACGATGCGCGGATCGCTGGTGACGTTCAGCGTGGCGAGCACGCAGTGGCCGTTGACGCAGACCTGGATCTTGGAGAGGGCCTGAAAGCCCTCGGCCCGGTACACGGCGCAGTCCTTGTGCAGGTAGGCCACGTTTTCGTGCCAAGTGTCGATGGCCACCCGGCGCAGCGCCAGGGTGGGACGGAGCGGTTCCGAGGCAGGGCGCTCGGGCGCGGCGGGGGGGTCGAAGGCTTCGGGCAACATGGTTTCAGCGTACACCAGGAACGGCGCCGCGCACAGGCAGAGGGCGGATGTCACTTGGACGACTTTCATTTTGATAGCGCATACCGCTTGATTTCATTGGCCTAGAGGCATTTTTCACATGAAAAAGGCACACCCGAAGGGCGGGAACATAGGAATGGCTCCGGCGCTGTCGTCAAGCAGAAATGCGAGCGTGGTAATCTCCGCCCCCATGAAATCTTGGATCTGTCTCTTTTTGGTCACAGCCGCGCTGACAGCACACGCAGCCCCCCGCAAGGTGCCCGCCGCGAAAAAAGCCAGCCATGCACTCGTCCAAAAAGCCCAGCGCGCCAGCGCTCCTGTCAAAAAAGTCAGCCACGCCAAACCCCAGCGCGGAGTGGCGCTTGCCAGCGACAAACGCCGTCTTGCAACACCGCCAGTGCAGCAAGCCAAGGCCTCCTCTCTCCCGACAGAAGAAATCCGCAAGACCCCTGCCCCCACAGCGGCCTTGGCTGGCAGCGCAGCAGCAGCGGGTCTGGCCGGCGCCAGCGCGTTGACGGCCACGGTCCCGCCGGTGGAGACCCCCGTTGCTGCGGTCGAGGCGACAGCACCTCGCCGCACTTGGCAAGGACTGCGCGAGAGCGTGACGGAAACCGCTTCGCGCATGGCCGACAAGGCCCACCATGCCGTTGACGACGCAGCCCACAACGTGGCCGATCGGACCAGCGACCTGGTGGTGCATGCCATGGGCTTTCTGGGCGTACCCTACCGCCGTGGCGGCAACACTGTGGAAACCGGCTTTGATTGCAGCGGCTTTGTCCGCGCCATGTTCCAGCAGACCGTGGGCGCCCTGCTGCCCCGCAGTGCCCGCGAACAGGCCGATGCCACCGAGGTGATTGACAAGCAGGAGCTGCGCCCGGGCGACCTGGTGTTTTTCAACACCATGCGCCGCGCCTTCAGCCATGTGGGCATTTATGTGGGCGATGGCAAGTTCATTCACTCCCCCCGCAGCGGCTCGGTCGTGCGCGTGGAGAACATGAAGGAAAGCTACTGGGCCAGCCGCTTCAATGGCGCCCGCCGTGTGGGTGAGGTGGACGCCGCCGAAATGCAGGCCGCCATCACCGCCAAACGTTACTGAGGCCCGATCACCCGCGTCCCACAAAAAGCCGCTTCCGCGGCTTTTTTTCCGCCACGCGCATTTACCACCACCCACAGCTCCCGTACCATGAACCTGGCCCTGCGCATCCTTCTGCCGTTTCAGATCGGCTATTTCCTGTCGTATTTGCTGCGCAACGTGAACGCGGTGATTGCCCCCGACCTGACGCGCGAGCTGGGGCTGGACGCCGCCGCGCTGGGCTTGCTGACCTCGGCCTATCTGCTGGCGTTTGCGGCCTTTCAGTTGCCGCTGGGCGTCTTGCTCGACCGCTACGGCCCGCGCAAGGTGGAAGGCGCACTGCTGCTGGTGGCCGCCGCCGGCTGTGCGCTGTTTGGCCTGGGCGACAGCCTGGGCACCCTGGCCTGGGCCCGCGCCGCCATCGGACTGGGCGTATCGGCCTGCCTGATGGCCAGCTTCAAGGCCTTCAGCCTCTGGTACCCGAACGAACGCCAGCCCTCTTTGAACGCGGCGGTGATGGTGGCCGGCAGCCTGGGGGCGCTGTTTGCCACCCTGCCGGTCGCGTGGGCGGTGCCCGCATTTGGCTGGCGGGGGGTGTTTTTTGGGCTGGCAGGGCTGTTTGTGCTGTCGGCGCTGGGCGTGTTCAGCACCCCGGAAAAAGCCGGAGCCACCAAGCAAGAGTCGCTGGCTGAGCTGCTGCAGGGCCTGGTCGATGTGGCGCGCAGCCGCGTCTTCTGGCGTTATGCGCCCCAGGCCACCATGGTGACGGGCGGCTACATGGCGCTGCAAGGTCTTTGGGCCATTCCCTGGCTGATGGATGTCAACGGCTACTCCCGCGACCAGGCGGCGTTTCATCTCTTGCTGACCACCCTGGGCATGCTGCTGGGCTTCCTGGCGATCACGCTGTTCATCGTGCCGCTAACCCGGCGGGGGATTCCGCCTGTGCGGGTGCTGGTCGGTGGCGTGGGCATGGGCCTGTTGTGCCTGCTGGGGATATGGCTAGACATGGACCTGAGCCAGGTACTGTGGTTTGCGCTGGGCATGTGCTTTTCGGTGACCAACCTGGCGTATGCGCTGATGACAGCGCATTTCCCGGTCCACCTGGCGGGCCGAGCCAACACCGTGTTGAACCTGGGCATCTTTGTCGGCGCCTTTGCACTGCAATGGGGCTACGGCGCCCTGCTGAACCTGCTGCAGGCCCAGGGCTGGGCCCTGGCCGAGGCTCACCGCGCCGTCTTTGGCGGGATGCTGGCCCTGCAAGTGGCGAGCTTTGCCTGGTTCCTGCTGTCTGATCGCAAGCCCTCCTCCGTCAAAGGCTGACGCCATGGCCCTGCCGGTGCTGTATTCCTTTCGCCGCTGCCCCTACGCGATGCGGGCGCGCTTGGCCCTGGTGGTCAGCGGCCAGCGCTGCGAGCTGCGCGAGGTGGTCTTGCGCGCCAAACCGCCCTCGCTGCTGGCGGCCTCGCCCAAGGGCACGGTACCGGTGCTGGTGTTGCCCCATGGCCAGGTCCTGGAGCAAAGCCTGGACATCATGCGCTGGGCCCTGGGCCAGCACGACCCCGAGGGCTGGCTGCAGCCCGACGCCGGCACGCTGGACGACATGCTCGCACTGATCGCCGAATGCGACGGCCCCTTCAAGCAGGCGCTGGACCGCTGCAAATACCCCAACCGTTTTCCTGACGCGGATCCAGCACAGGCCTGGTTGCAGGCCGATGAATGGCTGCAGCAGTTAGAGACCCGCCTAACCACGCAGCCTTTTCTATTTGGAAACCACGCCGCGCTGGCTGACATGGCCATCGCGCCGTTTGTGCGGCAGTTTGCAGGCATTGACCCGACCCGCTGGCAGGCCCAGCCCTGGCCCCGGCTGCAACGCTGGCTGGCCGATTGGCAAAGCAGCGAATTGCTCGCCCGGGCCATGCCCAAGTACCCCGCCTGGGTCGAAGGCACGGCGGGGGTGGTCTTCCCCGCCGTGCCTCCTGTGGTTCAGGCAGCGAACAGCGCTTCGTAGGTCGGCAAGTCCACGATGTCGGCCCCACGGGCCTGCATGTGCTGCCAGACGGCGCGCCAGCGCTCGGCATCGGGCCGTACCGGGGCGACAAAGCGGGTCAAGGTATCGGTCACCATGGCATCGGTGGTGGGGTTGGGCGTCTCCCCGGTGGCCGCATACCACAGGCTGCGGGCACGTTCGGTGTCGGCCTGCAGCGCAGGAATGGCCTGGTTGAGACGCGCCACCAGGCGCTCCAGCGCCGCTTGCTGGGCGGGTTCGGGGCGGCGGGCAGCGATCAGCTCCAGCGCCGAAAAGCCCGGCACCCCGCCAGCGGTGGTGGTGACCATGTCCACCGCCAGGCCTGCCTCGCGCACCATCACGCCCTCAATGTTGGCAAAGGCCAGCCAGGCGGCGTCCGCACCGCTGCGCAGGTTGGCGACATGGTCAAAGCCCCCTTCGTACACCGTGATCTGGCTGGGGTGCACGGCCACGCCCTGGCGCTGGAACCAGCCGCACAGGATGTCGCGGCACAGGCCGTCGGTCACCGGGTTCGAGACAGGGGAAGAGACACGGATCGCGCCGCCCTCGCGCAGGCGCTGCTGGGCGCTGCGGGACAGCAGCACGCCGCCGTCGGTGTGGAAAAACGTGCCCAGCGAGCGCAGGGCCGCACGGTGGCGCTCCATCAGGTGCAAGGGTTCGTTGACCACGGCATCGACTTGGCCGTTCGCCAGCGCCTCAAAGCCGTCGTAGTGGTCGTCGGGAACCACGAGCTCCATGGTGTCGCCCTCGGCCGCTGCCGCCTCACGGGCAGCCAGCAGCGGCAGGTGGTCAGGGTTCAAAAACCATTCAAGGGCAATCTTCAAGGTGGCCATGGGAAATATCTTTCAAAAACCAAAGGGAAACACGGTGTCAGCCCCGGCCAGCGTCGCCACGCACCAGCAGCGCCAGCACCACGAGCCCCAGCACCGTGAAGCACACAAACGACCAATTAGCGATCGAGCCGCCCAGGAAGGTCCAGTCGATCACGGTGCAATCGCCCGAGCCCCGAAAAATCATCGGAACGGCGCGGCTGATGGGGTAGTTCTCGATCATTCCGTAGAAGTCGCGGCCACAGGTGGCGATTTCGGGCGGGTACCACTGCAGCCAGCTTTGCCGGGCCGCGACGAAGGCGCCAAAGCCGGCGGCCAGCACCGCCAGGCTGCCCCAGCCCATCCACCAGCCTTTTTGGCTTCTAAGGCTTGCTACACCTGCGGTAATAGCTAGCAAAATGAGAGCATAGCGCTGCACGATGCACATCGGGCAGGGCTCCAGGCCCACGCCGTATTGCAAGTACATGCCAAAAGCCAGCATCGCCACGCAGGCCGCGCTGACCAGCGCCAGCACGCGGTGCGGGGACTGCGCCAGTTGATTGATCCATCCCATCGGATTCGTCCTTTGTCGTTTTGCGCCATCTTTGCGCAAGAAAAAAGCCGCCCCTGGGATGCGGGGCGGCCAGTGTCACGAACAAACAGTGACGGACGGCGACGTCCTCAAATGCCAGCGGCGGGATCCAGAAACACCCGGGCGCGGCGCGGTGTGACCACCACGGCGTCGCCCTCGCGCAGGCCCAGGTCCTTGAACTGCTGCGCGGGAATCTGCGCTTCGATCAGGGCTTGCGGGGCTGCATTGTGCGGGGGTTTGTCCTGTTCGGCGGGCAGAAGTTCCAGCCGTGCAATCGGCCCAACCACGATGGCACGGTCCAGCTTGGCCACCAGACCACTGGCGCGGCCCTGGTCGTCGCGGTCGGCACCGGGGCGCCAGGGCTGCACGTCCAGCTCGTAGGGGCGCACATAGGCAAAGGCCTTGGCGTCTTGCGCATCGGCATGCTCGGGGGCATGGATCTCCAGGCCACCCGCGTGCACCCGACCCTCGTGGGCGCGGCCATGGAACAGGTTCACATCGCCCAAAAAGCCGTAGACAAAGGGGCTGGCAGGGTGCTCCCAGACCTCCTGCGGCGAGCCGCTTTGCTCGATGCGGCCCTGGTTGATGACCACCACCCGGTCGGCCACCTCCAGCGCTTCTTCCTGGTCGTGGGTCACGAAGATGCTGGTCACATGCAGCTCGTCGTGCAGGCGGCGCAGCCAGCGGCGCAGTTCCTTGCGCACCTTGGCGTCCAGCGCGCCGAAGGGCTCGTCCAGCAGCAGCACCTTGGGCTCCACGGCCAAGGCGCGGGCCAGGGCGATGCGCTGGCGCTGGCCGCCCGAGAGCTGCGAGGGATAGCGGTCGGCGATCCAGTCAAGCTGCACCAGCTTGAGCAGGTCCATCACCTTCTTTTTGATCTGCGCCTCGCTGGGGCGCTCGCTGCGGGGCTTGACGCGCAGGCCAAAGGCCACGTTTTCAAACACCGTCATGTGGCGAAACAGGGCGTAGTGCTGGAACACAAAGCCCACGTTGCGGTCGCGCACATGGACGTCGGTGGTGTCCTCGCCCGAAAAATGGATGCTGCCGGTGTCCGGTGTTTCCAGCCCGGCAATGATGCGCAAGAGCGTGGTCTTGCCGCAGCCAGACGGGCCGAGCAAGGCGACCAGCTCGCCGGAATCGATGTGCAGGCTGACGTCGCGCAGCGCCTGAAAGTCGCCAAACTGCTTGCGGATGTTGCGGATTTCGATGCTCATGGTGTCTTTCAGCGGGCGGTCGGGTTTTCCGGTGGCAGCTCGGCACTGGCCTTGCGGGCCTGTTCCTGGCGCCACTCGGCGACCGACTTGATGGCCAGCGTGACCAGCGCCAGCAGGGCCAGCAGCGAGGCGGCGGCAAAGGCGGCCACGGACTGGTACTCGTTGTAGAGGATTTCGACGTGCAGCGGGATGGTGTTCGTCTGCCCCCGGATGTGGCCAGACACCACGGACACCGCGCCGAACTCGCCCATGGCGCGGGCGTTGCACAGGATCACGCCATAAATCAGGCCCCATTGGATGTTGGGCAGCGTCACATGCCAAAAGGTCTGCCAGCCGTTGGCGCCCAGCACGATGGCGGCCTGCTCCTCGTCAGTGCCCTGGGCCTGCATCAGCGGGATCAGCTCGCGGGCAATGAAGGGGAAGGTCACAAAGACCGTAGCCAAGACGATGCCTGGGACGGCAAAGATGATCTTGATGTCATGCTCTGCCAGCCACGGGCCCAGCCAGCCCTGCGCGCCGAACACCAGCACGTACATCAAGCCCGCCACCACGGGCGAGATGGAAAACGGCAGGTCCACCAGCGTGATCAGGAAGGCCTTGCCCCGAAACTCGTACTTGGCCAGGCACCAGGCGGCCGCGACGCCAAACACCAGATTCAGCGGCACGGAAATCAGCGCGGTGATCACCGTCAGCTTGATCGCCGCCCAGGCATCGGGCTCGCGCAGGCCTTCCAGGTAAGCATCGACGCCCTTGCGCAGCGCCTCGGTGAACACGGCGGCCAGCGGCAGCACCAGGAACAGCGCCATGAAGCCCAGCGCCAGCGCGATCAGCGTAAAGCGCACCCAGGGCGCCTCGGTGGTGCCCGCCTGCACGCGGCGGCGGGTGGAAAGCGAGGGGGCACTCATGCGGGGGCTCCTGCGTGGCGGCGCTGCCAGGCTTGCAACAGGTTGATGACCAACAGCAGCACGAACGAAATCGCCAACATCACCACCGCCACCGCCGTGGCACCGGCGTAGTCGTACTGCTCCAGCTTGCCGATGATGATCAGCGGCGTGATCTCCGACACCATGGGCATGTTGCCCGCGATGAAGATGACCGAGCCGTACTCCCCCACCGCACGGGCGAAGGCCATGGCAAAGCCGGTGATCAACGCCGGCAGGATGGACGGCAGGATCACCTTGTAAAAGGTCTGCCAACGCGTGGCGCCCAGGCAGGTCGCCGCTTCTTCGAGTTCTTTTTCCGCATCTTCCAGCACCGGCTGCACCGTGCGCACCACAAACGGCAGTCCGATGAAGATCAGCGCCACCACGATGCCCGCCGGCTTGAAAGCCAGCTCAATGCCCAGGGGCTCCAGCACGCTGCCGACCCAGCCATTGCCGGCCAGCAGCGCGGTGAGCGAGATCCCGGCCACGGCGGTGGGCAACGCAAACGGCAGGTCCACCAGCGCATCGGCGATCTTCTTGCCGGGAAAGGAATAGCGCACCAGCACCCAGGCCACCAGCAAGCCAGCGAACAGGTTGACCACCGCCGCCAGGAACGAGGCGCCAAAGGTCAGCCGGTAAGACGCGAGCACCCGGGGGGCCGTCACCGCGACCCAGAACTGCTCCCAGGTCAAGGTGAAAGTCTTGGTCAGCAAGGCTACCAGGGGGATGAGCACGATCAAGCCCAGGTACATCAGCGTGTAGCCCAGCGTGAGGCCAAAGCCGGGCAGCACCCTCTTGGGACGGCTTCTAGCGGTTCTTTTGTCATTCATAAATCGTGATCCCATGGGCGCGCCGGTCCAAAGCGGCACCGGCCCAGCCAGCGGACGCCGCGCAAGGGCCGCCCCGCCGCGCTGGCGTCGTCCCTGCCCGCGCAGCGAGAGCGGGGGGAAGGCGCGAAGCGACTCAGGGGGGCGTTCATCATTTCGCTCCAGGGGTGTAGAGCTTGTCGAACTGACCACCGTCATTGAAGTGCACTTTCTGC
>CAYZPX010000063.1:0-13844 GCA_964480105.1 uncultured Burkholderiaceae bacterium
CAGGGTCGTTCACATCGGGGCTGATGCTGGCCGTCTTGGGCGTGGGGCCCAGGGCGCCGGCCACAAAGCGTGGATGCTCAGGCGTGGAGAACTTGTCGCAGGCGGCACGGGCGATCTGGGCGGAGCGCAGGTTCATCTCGCGTGCCAGCTCGGCCATGGCGTAGTCGTCCTGGGCGATGGTGGTGGCACCAAAGGTGTTGGTCTCGATCAGGTCGGCGCCGGCAGCCAGGTAGCCCTCGTGGATGTCGCGGATCACATCGGGGCGGGTCAGGCTGAGCAGTTCGTTGTTGCCCTTCACGTCGCGCGGGAAGTCGGTAAAGCGTTCGCCCGCACTGTCGGGGCCGGTGTAGCCGACGCCCCGGTACTGCGCTTCGCTGAGCTTGAAGCGCTGGATCATGGTGCCCATCGCGCCATCGAGGATGGCAATGCGTTGGGCAAGGAGGGACGGCAGTTGCTGGGCGCGGGTGTAGTGGGGCAGAGTCATGGGAGAGATTGTAGGAAGCTGCGCCCCAGCATTCCTGCCCTAATGGGGCCTGTGGACCGACACCCCCGCGACCGTGGGTCCCGTCACCAACTTGCGGTACTCCGTGGGGGTTTGCTGGAACGCACGCTTGAAGTGGCGCAGGAAATGGCTCTGGTCCGAAAAGCCGCAGTCACTGGCGATGACCTTCAGGGGCATCGTCTCCCGTGCGCTCAGCATCGCCCGGGCGCGTTCCAGGCGCTGGCCCAGCACGTAGGCATGGGGCGCGCAGCCAAATTCTGTCTGGAACTTGCGGATCAAGCCCGAGACGCTGATGCCCACTTCGCCCGCCATTTCGTCCAGCTTGATGTTTCGATCCAGGTGCGCCTCGATGTACTGAACCAGGCGCCTGCGCTGCCACTCGGCCATGCGCCCGGCCAGCGGCGCTTCTTTGAAACGAACCTTGGCGTAACGGCGGAGCACATGGATGCACAACTGGTCCATGAGGGCCGCACGGTACAGGTTGCCACCGAGGCCGGTATTGCCCAGCTCCGTCTCGAACGCAGCGATCAGGCTGGGCAAGATCGGGTCTTCGGTCCGGACGCAGTCCTCGATGTCGATGTCGTGGATGCTGCGCTCGAAGACCTCCCCGGCGACGCGGGAAATTTCGCTGTGTGAAAGGTACAGGTGGGTGACTTCGATCGGGCGGTCCCACTTCCAATGGGAGGATTCCCCCCGGGTGAGCAGGGAGAACACCCCCTGCCCCACCCGGTCGCTTTGCCAGGCGCCACCGGCACGCCGGCTCATCACCGCTTCATCGCCCTTGTAGCAAACGAGCATGTAGTCGCGCATCGAGGGAATGGCGACGTCCAGACTGTCGTAGTGATAGCCCTTGAGCACCGTTTCGTCCCATCCCAAGGGGCCACTGTCCATCGTGAGACGGCCAGGAATCCAACGGGGCACTTCATCGGGCGTGATCAGTGAAGACATGTGCCGCTTCTCAAATAAGTCAATGTTTCAATCTACTACGGTCCCGTTTGGGAGCACCCAGGGTTTGCACTGAGGCCGCACCGTCAAGGGATGAAGACAGGCGGCCTGGCCCCGGGGCCGGCGCGTCGAGGCCTAGAACACCTTCAACAGGCGCAGGTTCAGACGACCGGATTCCTTGAATCCGTTTTCGACCTTCAGATCACGACCGGCGGAGACCATCAACTGCACCGAGGGCGTGACGAAGGTGGATGCCGTCAAGACCATTTTGGTCGTCGCGATGTCGTTGCCCAAGGAAACGCTGTTGACCTTCTGGACCCCTCCAAAAGCGTGGGAGAGACCCAGCGCCAGCACCGTGCCGGGACTGTGGTGCCAGTTCACCGAGCCTTGCAATTGATAAAGCGGCTTCTGTTTCAGGGTGTCAGTGCCTTTGGCACCGTAGTCCTTGTTTTTGCCGAAAATCATGGCGTCTATCGAGCCCTCCAGATCCACGTTTTTGGCGATCTGATAGGCACCACCAAACTGAAGCACCGCCCTCCAGCGATTTTCCCCAATGTTCAGCGCACGGCCCTTTTCATATTCCCCGGTGGGCAGAAAAAGGTAGGGTGCAAATGCAAAAGAATTTCGGGAAACGGCATCGGCCTTCTTGAACCAGATGGGGCTGGCCAGGATCAGGTCACCGACACCGGACGCTTTGCCCAGGCTGTCCACGACCCCGCCCGCGTTCAGGCTGGCGGAAGGCAACAACACCTGGGGAGCGACCACATAACCAGAGACATCGATGGGGCGCACATACCGCAGGATCAGCACATCGGAACCCAGTTTGGCGTTGGGCGTGGCCCTGCCGTCGGCATACAGCGCGTTGCGATTGGCATGCTGCGCATACAACAAGAGCAGATTGGATCCGACCGGGGGCGCCGTCCAGTCCCCAGGATCAATGTCAACGGCATGGGCGGAAACCACCACGGAGAGGCCCACCATGGATGCAAGCGCAGGGCGCAGCAAGGCCGAAACACGCAACTTCTTCATCTTCATTTTGTCTCCTTCAATTCAATTTATTGGTATGCAAAAAACACCCGGTCCATCCGCTTTATTTCAATTTTCGATTTTCATCCTCGCTCCAAAGATTCTCATCACCACCCATCCCAAGCCATCCACCCTCAATGGAGCTGAGAAATGAATTTGGTGCTCAGGTAACCGTCAAAGGTTTCGCGCCCGCCTTCACTGCCATAGCCGCTTTCCTTGACGCCCCCAAAAGGCGTCTCGGCCAGCGCCAGGCCAATGTGGTTGATGGACACCATGCCGGCCTCCAAGCCATGCGAGAGGAGGTGTGCGTTGTTCAGCGACGTGGTGAAGGCATACGAGGCCAGGCCGAATGGCAAGCGGTTGGCGCGGGCCAGCACCTCGTCGAGGGTCTGAAAGCGCACCAGGCCGGCGATCGGGCCAAAGGGCTCCTCGGTCATGAAGCGCGCATCGTCTGGCAAGTCGGTCAGCACCGTGGGGGCGAAGAAATTGCCATGGCCTGGCAGCCGCTGGCCACCCACCAGAACCTTGCCCCCGTGTTGAAGGGCATCGTCCACAAAGCCCTCCATGGCAGTGACGCGGCGCCGCTGGGCCAGAGGTCCCATGCGGTTGGAGGGATCCAGTCCATCGCCGACCTTCATCGCCTGGACCCGCTCCACGAAGCGCTGGACGAAGCGGTCGTACGCGGCGTCCTGCACATAAAAACGCGTGGGACTGATGCAGACCTGCCCGGCGTTGCGGAATTTGAAGGCTGCCAACACCTCGGCGGCGCGGTCGATGTCGGCGTCATCGCACACGATGACGGGGGCATGGCCGCCAAGCTCCATCGTGCAGCGCTTCATCATTGCACCGGCCAGTGACGCCAGTTGCTGCCCGACAGGGGTCGAACCCGTGAAGGAAATCTTGCGCACGATGGGCGAGCGGATGAGGTGGTCGGAAATCATGCCGGAATCGCCCGACACCACGTTCAGCACCCCAGGTGGCAGGCCCGCGTCATGAAACAGCTGGGCGATGGCCAGCACCGAGGCGGGTGTGTCGCTGGACCCCTTGAGGATCAGCGTGCAACCCGCACCGATGGCCGCAACCACCTTGCGAAAGGCCTGGCTGAACGGGAAATTCCAGGGCGAGAAGGCCACACACACGCCAATAGGTTCGCGCAAGACCGTCTGCTGGACCCTCGCATCCCGGGGCGGAATGACACAGCCATAGATGCGCCGGCACTCCTCCGCATGCCATTCGGCATGCTCGGCACAGACCGCCACCTCGGCCACGCCCTCGGCCAGGGGCTTGCCCTGCTCCAGGGTCAGGTTGCGACCAATGTCGGGCGCACGCTCGCGAACCAGCGCCGCCACTTTTTTCAGCACCTGGGCGCGCTGCATTGCAGAACTGTTGCGCCAGGTGCCAAAGGCACGCTGGGCGGCCTCCAGGGCCCTGTCCAGATCGCCGCGTGTGGCCTGGGGCAGTTGGCCAATCACCTGGTGGGTGGCGGGGTTCAGGACGTCTTGCCCATGGCGTTCCTCGCCTGGCAAAAACTGTCCGTCGATGTAGAGGCTCAGTGCGGGGTACATGGGATGCTTCCAAACATTCACGGCACCAGCACGGTGCGGCCAATCACCCTGCCGTGGTGCAGGTCGTCGATGGCCTGGTTGACCTGGTCCATCGGTCGGCGGGTCACGGGAATGGGCTTCATCCCCGTGCGCTTGACCAGGTCCACCAGTTCACGCAGCTCTGACAAGGTGCCCACGTAGCTGCCTTCAAGGCACAGGGGGCGCAGCGGGATGGTCGGCAGGGACAGGGTGATGTCGCCACCCATGAGCCCGCACACCACGATGTGTCCGCCACGGCGGGCGCTCTGCAGGGCCAGCGTGACGGTGGCGGTGGCGCCCACCAGGTCCAGGATGGGGCCCGCGCCCTCGCCGGTGGCGGCGATGATCTGCTTGGCTGCGTCGGGGGATTTGCCATCGATGACCGCCAGGGCCCCTGCGGCCAGTGCCGCTTCGCGCTTGGCGGGGTCGATGTCCACCACGATCGCGCCACGTCCGCCCAGGGCCTTCAACACCTCGATGGCCATCAGACCCAGGCCACCGGCGCCAATGATGAGCGTGGGCTCATGCCGGATGACATCGCCCAGCTTCTTGATCGCGCTGTAGGTGGTCACGCCAGCGCAGGCCAGTGGAGCCGCCTCGGCTTCGTCCAGTCCGTCAATGTCGATCAGGTAGCGCGGATGGGGCACCAGCACATAGTCGGCAAACCCCCCTGGGCGGGCCACGCCCAGGGCACGGCCCTTGGAGCAGATGTTCTCTTCACCCCGCAGGCAGACGGCACACTCGCCACAGCCGATCCAGGGATGGACCAGGTAGCGGGTGCCGGGCTTCACCCCGTGCGCCTCCGGACCCAGTGCTGCGACCTCCCCACAGATTTCGTGGCTCAGGGTCATCGGCGGCTTGAGCCCGCGGTCCGCCAGGTTCAGGCGCTTGCCCCCACCGAGGTCATAAAACCCCTCCCACAGGTGCAGGTCGGTGTGGCACAGGCCCGCGGCTTTCACCTTCACCAGCACTTCGGTGCCCGTGGGCTGCGGGATGTCCTTCTCCACCAGGGCCAGGGGCTGGCCGTGGTGCATGACGCAATAACAACGCATGGGATGTCCTTTGCCGATCAGTTGGCGGTGTAGCCGCCATCCACCACGATCTCTGCACCGTGGATGAACGAAGACTCGTCGGAAACCAGGAACAGGACCGCGTTGGACACCTCGACCGGTTGCCCCGCACGCTGGAGCAAGGTGGGGCCCAGCAAGGCCTTGGCAACGGCGGGATCGGCGAGCATGCCGTGGGTCATCTGGGTCGCGATCACGCCGGGATGTACCGAGTTCACGCGGATGTGGAACGGCGCCAAATCCACCGCACAGGCCTTGGTGAACAGGCGTACCGCCCCTTTCGATGCCTCGTAGGCGGCCGCACTGGGTGCCCCGACGATGCCGTAGATCGAAGACACATTGACGATGCTGCCCTTGCCCGCCTTGCGCATGTGGGGCACCACCGCCCGCGTGCCCAGGAACACACTGCGCGTGTTGACGTTGAAAATGCGGTCCCACTCCTCGTTGGTGGTGTCCTGAACGGTTTTGAGGATCAGGATGCCGGCGTTGTTGACCAGGGCATCGATGCGGCCGGATTGGGACACGATGGTGTCGATGGCCGCATCCCAGTGCTGCTCGTTGGTGACGTCCAGCTTCAGGAACTCGGCACGCCCCCCCTGTTGCCGGATCGCCTCGACCGCTGCACGCCCCTGGGTCTCATCCACATCGGCCAGGTACACCACCGCGCCCTGCGAGGCCAGAAGCTCGCAATGCGAACGCCCCATGCCCACGGCACCACCGGTCACCAACACCACTTTGTCTTGTACGCGCTTCATGATTTTTTCCTTGTCTCTTTGATCAGTTGAAAACAAAGCCCTTGTAGCCCGCGCTCTTGACCTCTGCGAGCTGCTGGCGGTAGGCACCGATGCCCGCCATGTAGAACATGACGGTGTTCTTTTTGCCCGGGACGTTGGCCCCGAAGATCCAGGATTCGACCTTCGGGAACAGCGTCATGTGGGCGATGTCATGGCAGGTCTGCGTCCAGGACTGTTGCGCCTCGGGCGTGGGTTCGATGGTGGACTTGCCTGTGCGCTCGGTGTGCTGGATGGCGTCGCTGATCCACTCCACCTGGGCCTCGATGCTCGGGGGCAGGTTGGTGAAGGGGCCGTTGGGGCCCAGGATCATGAACAGGTTCGGGAAGCCCTGGGTGGACAGGCCCAGGTAGCTGGCCGGACCGTCGGCCCAGTAGTCATTGATGTGCTGGCCACCGCGCCCGCGCAGGTCCATCGCCCGGTAGTTGCCATCGACCGCATCGAAGCCGGTGGCAAACACCAGCACATCCAGTGGATGCTCGACCCCGTCGGCGGTGCGCACCCCTGCCGGGGTGATCGCCTCGATCGGGTTCTCCTTGATCGAGACCAGCGTGACGTTGTCGCGGTTGAAGGTTTCGTAGTACCCCTCGTTGCACAGCGGGCGCTTGGCGTACAGGTCGGTCGGCGTGAGCTTGCGGGCGGTCTCGGGGTCCTTGACGATCTCTTTGATCTTGGACCGGATGAACGCCGCCGCTGCGGCATTGGCCTCGGGGTTGGTGGCGATGTCGCAGAAGGTGCCAAACATGAACCGGAAACCGTTCCCCTTGTCCCAGTTTTCCTGAAAGATGCGGTTGCGCTCCTGCTCGGAGACGCTCATCGCCTCAATGCCGCTTTCCTGGAAGCCGAAGGCCACCACGGAATTGCGGACCTGGTCCCAGATCTGGTCGTAGTTCTTCTTGACTTGGGCAATCTCTGCCGGATCGGCAGGACCGTTGCCCGAGGGCACGCAGTACTGCGGCGAGCGCTGAAAGACCGTGAGGTGGCCCGCCTGTTTGGCCGCGGCAATGATGAACTGGGTGCCGGTGGAGCCGGTGCCGATCACGCCCACGCGCTTGCCCGTGAGGTCCAGGTCCTTGGGCCAGGCGTTGGTGTGCACCAGGCGACCCGCAAAACTGTCCCGCCCCGGGATGTTGGGCATGTTGCTTTTGGCCAGGAGGCCCAGCGCCGTCACCAGGTAGCGGCTCGTGAGGGCCTCGCCGGTGCTGGTGCGGATCTTCCAGCGCTGGGTGGCCTCGTCGAACACGGCGCTGGTGACCTCGGTGTTGAGCTGAATGTCGCGGCGCAGGTCGTGGCGGTCCACCACATGGTTCAGGTACTTCTCGATGTCTGGCTGCTCCAGGTAGCGCGAGGTCCAGTCCCACGCCTGGAGCAGGTCTTTGTCAAAGGAGTAGCGGTACACAAAGCTCTCGGTGTCGGACTTGGCGCCCGGGTAGCGGTTGAAGTACCAGGTGCCGCCCACGCCGCCGCCTTTTTCAAAGGCGCGGGTCTTCAGGCCCAGTTCATTGCGCAGCTTGTGCAGCATGTAAATGCCGCCAAAACCGGCGCCGATCACGACGGCGTCCAGAGGGTGTTCAGTGCTCATTGCGTTGTCTCCTGTGCAGGGGATGACCGGCCACCCCAGAGGGCGGCCTGTCTGTTTTCGTTGTGGAAAAAAGGGAGGGCGCTCAGGCGCCCTGGAACCAGCGTGCGATGCGGCGCAGCTCGTCGTCAGCCTCGGGGGCACGGCCCGCCAGGAAGGGGAAGACATGCTGCATGCCCTCCACCACGGACAAGGTGACGTCCACGCCCGCGGCCTTGGCCATCGCTGCCAGGTCCTGCGCGTTGTCCAGCAGGGTCTCAGCGGAACCGGCGTTGATGTACAGGCGCGGGAAGCCCCGGTAGTCGGCCTTCAGCGGGTTGGCCAGCGGGTCGGTGCGCGAGCCCGTCTCGCCCAGGAACATGCCCGACATGGCCTGCAGGATCGCCTTGCTGACGAGCGCATCGGTGGCGGCGTTGGTCTCCAGGGTCTTGCCGACATGCTCCATGTCCAGCCAGGGCGAGAACACGACCACCGCACCCGGCAAGGCCACGCCCTCCTCCCGCAGTTTCAGCACGGTGGACAGGGCCAGGTTGCCGCCCGCCGAATCGCCGCTGGTCACGATGTCCTGCGCCTGGTATCCCCGGGCCAGCAGCGCCTTGTAGACCGCCGTGGCATCCTGGATCTGGGCTGGATAGGGATGCTCGGGGGCACGGCGGTAGTCGATCACCACGGCCGTGACGCCCAGGTGCTTGGCCAGGTGGCCGGCCAGCTTGCGGTGGCTGGCCGCCGACCCCACGGCAAAGCCGCCGCCGTGGGTGTAGAGGATGACTTTCTGGGTGTTGGCCCCCACAGGCCGGGCCCAGAGGGCCTCCACGCCCGCCAGGGTTTCCGATTGGTAGGTGACGCCTTCGGGCTCCAGCGTGGGCTGGTGCCACTCGTCGAACAGGCTGCGCAGGTCGGCGATGGTCAGGTTGGGATTGGCGGCCATGCGGTCCGACCAGGATTGGTAGAGCGCACGCAAGAAATCGGCCTGGGGCGAGGTTGCCATGGTTGTCTCCTTTGGTTATGACGTTGTGCATCACATTCTGCAAAGGGGGCATCCGCCTGTATTGAACATCCTGCGCAGGCGCGTTGTCTTAAATGCGCAGCGCGCCCCTGCCCCGACGCTGGCCGAACAGGCCACGCCCAGCAGCACCAAGGCCAGGGTGGCCGTGGCCCGGGGAACCCCCAGCGCCAGCCCTCTGCAAGGGTTTTTCGGGTGTTTTTGGCCTCTAGCGCCCTGTTTGCGGGTGGTATAAGCTATTAATTCAATAGCATTTTTTCCACAAAATGGCGCGATTCAGCGAAATCGCGCCACTTCCACCCCCGAATCGCGCCAAATGCGCGCCATCTTGGCAGCAATCTGGCCTCACTCCCCCGCCAGCGCCGCCTGCCGGCCCCGCTGTGCGTCCACCCCGGCCAGCAGCCACAGGCCGACCAGGAAATACGCGCCCATGGCCAGCAGGGCCAGGCGGTGGTTGCCGTCCGTCAGCCAAGTCACCAAGCCGTAGGCCATGGGCCCCAGGATGGCCGAGCCCTTGACGGCCAGGCCCCACAGGCCAAAGAACTCCGCCTGCCGCTGCGGCGGGGCCAGGTAGCCGACCAGGGCGCGCGCGGCAGACTGGCTGGCGCCCAGGCACAGGCCAGCCAGGGTGGCCGCGGCCCAGAACGGCGCGGGCGTTTGCGCGGCCCAGGCCAGGGCCACGGTGGCCAGCCAGCCCCAGAGCGTGAGGCGGATCGCCCGCACATGGCCGATGCAGTCCTGCCACTGGCCAAAGGCCACCGCGCCCAGCGCAGCGGCCAGGTTGACGGCCACCACCAGCTGCACCGTCTGCGCGGTGCCAAAGCCCATGGCCTGCTCGGCATAGATGGCGGCCAGTGCGATCACCGCCTGGATGCCTGCCTGGTAGAACAGGATGCAGAGCATGAAGCGGCCCATGTCGCGGTAACGCCGGGCCTGGCGCAGCGTGTCCAGGGTGCGCTGCCAGGCGCTGTCTGACGGCCCATTGGCGGCTGGAGCGGGGACCACGCCGCGCTCGCGCAGCAGCGCAAAGGTGGGCACTGCGGCCAGCGCGAACAGCGCAGCCGCGAGCAACAGGGTCCAGGGCACAAAGTCGGCGGCCTGCCCGCCTTGGGCCTGCGACCAGGCGATCACTGCCAGACAAGCGCCGAGGCTGAGCAGCCCGCCCAGGTAGCCCAGGCCCCAACCCCAGCCGGAGACCTTGCCCAGGCTGTCCTCGGTGGCCAGCTCGGGCAGGAAGGCGGCGATCAGGTTCTCGCCGGTGCCAAAGCAGACGTTGGACAGCACCAGGAACCCCAGCGCCAGCACCACCGTACCCGGCCCGGCCAGCGCCAGACCGGCAGTGGCCAGCACGCAGCCCAGGGTGCTCAGCGCCAACAGCTTTTTCTTGCCCGCGTGCGCATCGGCCCAGGCACCCAGCCACGGCGCGGTGAGCAGCACGATCAAGGACGACAGGCCCAGCGCCGCCGTCCACGCAAAGGTGGCCCAAGGCGCATTGCCCGCGACCACGGCGACGAAGTAGGCGTTGAACACTGCGGTGATGACCACGGTGGTGTAGCCGGAGTTGGCAAAGTCGTACATGGCCCAGGCCCAGACCTCACGCCGGCGCACGCCAGGCTGCAGCGGCCCCGGGGACGGGGCTGGCGGGGTGGACAAAGGCGGTGGCGGGGTGGGTGCGGGAACAGAGGTCATGGTGGGGCAGCAGGCGGCAGGGAAGGTGCACCAGACATGCCCCAGCGCCGCCAAAGCGTGGGGGGCGGGTCCTTGCGCACAAAGAGGCGGTGAAAGTAATCCAGCGGTGCAAACAAGGCCTGGCCATCCAGGGCCAGGGATTCGGACTGGCCGATGAACAGGAGGCCCTGGGGGCGCAGGCTGGCATGGAAGCGGGCCAGCAGCTGCGCCTGGGCAGGGGCCCGCAGGTAGATGAGCAAATTGCGGCAGCTGACCAGGTCCAGGTGCTCGGGCGGGGACTGGGTGAACACGTTGGCCTCGGTCCACTGGATGCGGTCGTGGACCTCGGGGGCCAGCTGTGCCCATTCGCCCTGGGGATGGACGTAGCGGCCCTGCAGGTCCGCAGGCAGGGCCGCCAGGGCCGCCGCGCGGTAACGGCCTGCGCGGGCGATGGCCAAGGCCTGGGGGTTCAGGTCGCTGGCAAACACCGTGAAGGGCCGCACCAGCGCCGGGTCCGCGCCGCAGGTGAGCAAACGGTGCAGCAGGAGGGCGATCGAACAGGCCTCCTCGCCGGTCGCGCAGGCCGGCACCCAAACCCGCAGGGCCTGGCCTGGCGGCAGCGTGGCGGCCCGGCTGCGCAGCGCATGCTCCAGGGCCTGGAACGCCTGCGCATCGCGGAAAAAGGACGACACGGTGACCAGGAACAGCGCCTGCAGTCGCCAGGCCTCGTCGGGGTGGCGGGCCAGCCAGTCGGCGTAGGCGGTCGGCGGTGCGCCGTCCAGGCCCAGCGCGGCCTTGCGCTTGGCCAGGCCACGGAGCAGGGTGTCTTCCTTGTACCCCGAAAAATCCACCCCGGTGATCGCCTGGACCCGGGGAAGCAAGGCCGCCAGCTCGGGGGCGGGTGGGGCAAGCGGCGGTATGGAAACGGCGTCGGCCGGCCTTGGGGGTGCAGGGTGTGGCCCGGGCCAAGGGCCTGGGGCGAGGGCGGCCTGGGAAAAGTGCGTGGCCAGGGCCTGGCCCATCTGCGCGAGCGGCAGCGCCGGGGCCGCGGCCGGCCCCAGGGCTTGCAAGGTGGCCCGGGGCATGCCGTCAAACTTGGCCTCGGCCGGGTCCTGGACCAGCACCAGCCCGCCCGCAGCGTGCAGGGCCTTGGCCCCCAGGGCACCATCGGTGCCTGCGCCGGACAGCACCAGGGCCGCCGCCTGCGCCCCACCGCGGGCCGCGAGGGAGGCCAGCAGCCGATTGACCGAGGGCGTCGAGGCCTGGCCAGGCAGGGGCGGCACCAGGCGCAGGCGGTCGCCCTCGACCAGCGCGTCCTGCCCGGCAGGCACCAGGCAGGCCTGGCCAGGTTGCAGGCGCTGGCCATCACGGGCCAGGGTGATCGGCATCGGTGTGCCCCGCTGCAGCAGGCGCAACAGCAACTCGCCATGGGTGGGGTTGGCCATGTGCTGCGCCAGCACATAGGCCAGGCCGGTGCGTGGCAGCCGGGGCAGGAGGTCCAGTAAGGTCTCCAGGCCGCCGGCAGACGCCCCCAGGCCGACCACCGTCGGCCAGGGGCGTGCGCAATCAGGCCCCTGCGCGCAAGACCTGCAAGCGGGCCAGGGCGGCATCAAAGTCGCAGTCGGCCAGAGAAGCCGCCAGTGCCTGCAAGGGCGCTGCCAGGGGGCCCTCACCCGCCTGGGCCAGCAGGGCCTGCACGGCATCGATGGCCTCGGTGTCGCCCTGGGACAGCAGGGCCTGCAGGCGGTCGAGCGCAGCATGCTGGGCTGCAGAAACCGGCGCTGCGTCCCCAGTGGTGGACGGTGGGGGCGGACCTTGCCAACGCTGCAGGCCGGCCAGCACCTGGGCCAGCGCAGCTTGCACCGGGGCCAGCAGGGCACGGAGTGCCTCGGGCGGCTGGCCTTCGTGGCAGGCGGCCTCCAGGGCCTGGGCGGCGGCCTGGAGGTCCCGTGCGCCCAGGTTGCCAGCGACCCCCTTGAGCGTGTGGGCACAGCGGGTGGCGGCCTGGGGATCGGTGTCTTGCAGCGCCGCGGCAAAGCGCTCGGCAAAATCTGCCTGCCCCACCTGGAACTTGCGCAGCAGCCGGCGGTAGAGGTCGGCGTTGCCCATGGCGGTGGCCAGCCCGGCCAACACGTCGATGCCGGGCAGCCCCTGCAGGTCGGGGGGCACGGTGTCTGCCGCCGCAGGCGCCTCGGGACGTGGCAAGGCCTGCACGTCCGCCGGTGGCAGCACCGACCTGGCGGTGGCGGGGTGGATCCAGCGGGCAATCGTGGCGAACATCTGCGGCACGTTCAGTGGCTTGGCGATGTAGTCCACCATGCCGGCCGCAAGGGCTTTTTCGCGGTCGCCGGCCATGGCGTTGGCGGTCATCGCAATCACCGGCAGGTGCTGCCAGGCCAGGTTCTGGCGGATGGCACGGGTGGCGGTGAAGCCATCCATCACCGGCATCTGGACGTCCATCAGCACGCCATCAAAGGCTGCGTCGTGGGACAGCCGGTCCAGCGCCTCCTGGCCGTTGGCCGCCAGCACCACCTCGATGCCGGCCTGGTGCAGCAACTCGGTGGCCAGGTCCTGGTTCAGGTCGTTGTCCTCCACGAGCAGGACGCGGGCCCCCCGCAGCTGGTCTTGCAGGGCGGCCGGGCGGGTGGGCGCAGCGACGGCCCTGTCTTCTTTGCCGGGACCTTGGCCCAGGGCCTCGCCAATCGCGTCGAGCAGGGCCGATGCCGTGACGGGCTTGGCCAGCACCGCGCGGAAGGCCACCCCCTGCTGCTGGGCCTGGACCAGGGCCTCCTCGCGGCCATAGGCCGTGACCATGATCGCGGCAGGCGCACGCGCCAGCGGCAGGGCCTGCAGGCGCTGCAGGGTTTCGATGCCATCCATCACCGGCATCTTCCAGTCCAGCAGCACCAGGCCGTAGGGCTGGGCCTGGGCGTCGGTGGCGGCGATGCGGGCCAGGGCCTGGGCACCGTCGGGCACCTCGTCCACCTGCAGGCCCAGCCTGCGCATCAGCGTGCCCAGGATCTCGCGGGCAATGGCGTTGTCGTCCACCACCAGTGCGCGCAGGCCCTGCAAGTCCTGCAGGCGGTGTTGGCGGCGGGGCATGGGTGCCTTTTGCAGGCCAAAGCGGGCATGGAAATGGAAGGTGGAGCCCTGGCCTGGCATGCTCTCGACCCAGATGCGGCCGTGCATCATGTCCACCAGGTTCTTGGAAATCGCCAGGCCCAGGCCCGTGCCCCCGTACTTGCGGGTGGTGGAGGCGTCGGCCTGGCTGAAGCTCTGGAACAGCTTGCCGCACTGCTCAGGCGTCATGCCGATGCCGGAGTCACGGACCCAGAAGTGCAGCTCGACCGTATCGTGCGCGCTGGACACGGTCTCGACGCCGACAATGATCTCGCCGCGCTCGGTGAACTTGACGGCGTTGTTGCCCAGGTTGACCAGCACCTGGCCCAGGCGCAGCGGATCGCCGACCAGCGCGGTGGGCACCTCGGGGGCGGCGTTGAACAGCAGCTCCAGCCCCTTGTCGGCCGCACGGATGCCCAGCAGGTTGGTGAGGTTGTCCATCACGTCTTCCAGGCGGAAGTCAATCTGCTCCATCGTGAGCTTGCCGGCCTCAATCTTCGAGAAGTCCAGGATGTCGTTGATGATGCCCAGCAGGTTCTGGCCGGCACGGTGCACTTTTT
>CAYZPX010000064.1:0-13561 GCA_964480105.1 uncultured Burkholderiaceae bacterium
AGCAGCGGACTTTTAATCCGTTGGTCACAAGTTCGAATCTTGTACGTCCTACCACAAACACCAATGCCTTTGCCCAAAAAGCCAGACACCACAGCCTGCAAAAGCTGTGGCCCAATAAAGTTTTTTGCGGCTCAAGTTGTGGGACGTTAGCTCAGTTGGTAGAGCAGCGGACTTTTAATCCGTTGGTCACAAGTTCGAATCTTGTACGTCCTACCACCCCATTCCATGAAAGCCTGCTCCTAAACCGGAACAGGCTTTTTTCATGGCGCAATGGCAATGGTGCAGTGCCCGCTGCGCCTTCAGCGGGCGCGCACAGCCAGTTGGTCCAGCACATGGCCAGCGGCACACATGCCGAAGGTGGCTGTGACGGCTACCGAAGATCCGTACCCGTGGCAATTCAGACTGCCATCGGCTTGTCCGATCTGGCACGCAGGGTCGGGCGGTGCGACAGGTTCACGGCTGAAGACAGACATGACACCGATCTTTTTTTTGCCCTCTTTCGGGGCACCGTGGTGCTTGCGCAAGCGGTAACGCAACTGCGCGAGCAGGGGATCATGGGTGGTGAAGGCAAGGTCGTCCACATCCACCTTGTGCCCGAGGCGTTTTCCGCCCGCAGCCCCCACCGTGACGAACAGGGTACGGGTTCGCAGCGCCCAGGCCGCCACTGCCGTTTTCGCCGCCACTTGGTCACAGGCATCGATCAGAGCATCCACGGGACCAGTCAACAGTGCGGGCCAATTGCTGGGCGAGACAAAGTCGTCCACCAAGGTCACCCGACAGCCAGGGTGGATGTGCGCGATCCGGTCGCGCATGGCCTCGATCTTGGACTGACCCAGCGTGGGGGTCAGGGCGTGGATCTGGCGGTTGACGTTCGACTCGGCCACGTGGTCCATGTCGATCAGGGTCAAGGCGGCTACACCACTGCGGGCCAGTGCCTCTGCTGTCCAGGACCCTACACCACCGATGCCAACAACGACCACGTGGGCCTGCCGAATGGCCTGCGCTCCCTGCGGTCCATACAGGCGGGCGAGTCCTCCAAACCGGCGCTCGGCATCTGCCGCCGTAGCGCCAATGGGGTCCATCGTGTCTGGGGCAAATTCGACCGAAACCATCACTTCAGTCGCACCAGCACGGCCTTGGCAGTTTCAGCCGCATCCGACTCGGGATGGTTGCGCAGCAGGTCTTCCAAGGTCTTGCGTGCAGCCCGTGGGTCCTTGGTTTCAATCTGCGCATTGGCAATGGACAAAAAGGCCTCCGGGGCCCTGGCATGCTGGGGGGCTGCGTTGAGCATGGCACGGAAGTTCTGGATGGCTTCCTTGTAGTCGCGGTTTGCATACTGCGCATTGCCCAGCCAGAAGCGCACGGACGGCAGGTAGGGGCTGCTGGGGTACTGCCGCGCAAAGGCAGCGAAGCCCTGGGCAGCTTCTGGAAACTTCCCGGCACGGAATACCCCAAGGGCCGCGTCAAAATCACGTTTTTCTGCGGGGTCCGCAAGAAACTCCAAGCCGTCCAGGGACACTTTGCTGGGCTCGAAACGGCGCAGGCGCTCATTCAGGCTGTTGGCCGTATCTGCGTGCTGTTTCTGCAGCTCGGCCAGGGCTTTCAGCAACTGTTCATTGCGCCCTCGCAGCTGCGCCTGTTCCTCGCGCAAGGCGTCGATCTGCCCCTGCAGATCCAGCAGGCTGCGCCGGAGTTCTTCCTGGGAGCGGCGCAGGTCCTCGCTGAAACGCGCGTCGGTGGCGAACAGGGTGTCCACCCGCTGGCGCAGGTCGAGGATGGCGCGACGGGCTTCATCGTCTCCAAACAAAGCCGCCTGGGACGCCGAAGCCGCAACCCACAGTGCCAGCCCCAGGCACCAGCGGCCAGAAAAACGGGACAGGGACATCAGCGGTAGCTCAACTCAGCACGGCGGTTTTGCGCGTGAGCGTCTTCGGTACCGCCCTGTGCAGCGGGCTTCTCCTTGCCGAAGCTGACAGCCTCCATCTGGTTGTCGCCCACCCCCAGCAAAGCCAAGGAGCGGCGAACGGCTTCGGCACGCTTTTGGCCCAGGGCCAGGTTGTATTCACGGCCACCGCGCTCGTCGGTATGGCCTTCGATCATGACCTTGCGGGCACCACTGGCCTTGATGTGGCGGGCGTGGGCCTCGACCAGCGCCTGGTACTCGGGCTTGAGCACGTAGCTGTCATAGTCAAAGTACACCAGGCGCCCAACACCCACCGGTCCACCACCGTTGCGGTCGGTTTGCCCCAGGTTGACACCGGCCACACCGGTTTGTCCGACGCCACCCGCGCCAGCCCCCCCGGCTGGCAGTCCCTGGTCGGTGGCAACCGCTTGCTTGTCCTCCACAGGCACATCGTCGAGCTTGACGCCCGAGCTGCACCCCACCACCAGGGCACCCACAACGACTGCAAACGAAAAACGTTTCAACATCCTGAACTCCAGAAAACGCTAGAAAGAGAGAAATTACGACTTGGGGAAAGGGCCCCAGTCCGGCTCACGGATGTCGCCTGCCTGGCCCGCCAGTCGGGCCTTGATCTTCCCGTCGAGGGTGGTGGTCATCAGTGCCTCGCGGCCCTGTTGCACGGTGGCGTAGACGATCAGTTTGCTGTTCGGCGCAAAGCTGGGGTTTTCGTCGGCGGTGGTCTCGGTGATTGCAGACACCGTGCCCCCCACCAGGTCCATCACATGGAGGCGGAAGGCTCCACCGATGCGGGACACATAGGCCAACCAGCGTCCATCGGGACTCAGGCTGGGCGAGATGTTGTAAGTGCCTGTGAAGGTGACCCGCTCGGCCGACCCGCCCTGGGCGGAGACCCGATAAATCTGCGGAGAGCCTCCCCGGTCGCTGACAAAATAAATGGAGCGGCCATCGGCAGAAAACACGGGCTCCGTGTCAATGCCCGTGCTGGTCATCAGTCGCCGTGGCTCACCGCCGTTGGCATCCAGGGTATAGAGCTGAGAACCACCGTCCCGGCTCAGGGTGACCGCCAGGGTACGTCCGTCGGCCGACCAGGCAGGCGCGCTGTTGGAGCCACGAAAGTTGGCAACGAGCCGGCGGCGGCCGCTGGCCACGTCGTGCACGTAGACCACAGGCTTGCGGGATTCAAAGGACACATACGCCAGCTGCCCGCCGCTGGGAGACCATGCAGGCGAGATGATGGGCTCCGGGCTGGAGAGGGCCGACTGGGCGTTTTCGCCATCAGAGTCCGCAACCCACAGGCTGTGCCGTCCACCCACCTTGGTGACATAGGCGATGCGCGTGGAAAAAATGCCACGCTCACCGGTCAGCTTTTCGTAGATGTAGTCCGCCACACGGTGCGCCACCAGGCGCAGGTCCACGGTGCTGACAACAAAGCTTTGTCCACCCAAGTCTTGGCCACGGACCACGTCCCAAAGGCGAAAGCGCACATCAAAACGGCCATCGGCCAGGCGGGTAATGCTGCCGGTAGAGAGGGAATCGGTGCCCTTCTGTTTCCAGAGGGCCATGTCCGGACGGGTGTTTTCGTCCAGGACAGTGCCCGAAGCATCGATGGCACGGAACAGGCCGGTGCGCTCCAGGTCGGCTTGCACAATGGCAGCAATCTTCTGGGGCGCGGCTGCCTCGCCACGGAAAGGGGCAATGGCCACGGGGAGCTGGGTCAGGCCCACGCCAGTGACCTCGACACGGAACTGTGCCTGCGCTGCAGGCAGGGCAGACAGGGCCGCCAGTCCGGCCAGACAGGCGCGACGCTGGAGCAGCGGCGCACACAGGGCCGCGGGAGAGAGGGGGCTTCGATCAGAACGCATACACCCGAACATTGGTGACTAGGGAAGCAAACAGCCCTGAATGGTACACACCCCGGACCTGCCGCAACACAAACCAGCCCCTCGGGACGGACGCGAACCTTAGAATCCCGGGCCTCATGCCTGCCCAATCCAGCCCCGGTCCCGACGCCGCGCCCACGGCCCCCCTCCCTCCCCTGCGCGTGCGCCTGCGGCGGCTGACGCCCTACTTCGGCCACAAGCTGGGCTGGACGCTGGCCCTGATCGCCACCTTGGTTGGCGCGGCAACAGAACCACTGATACCCGCCTTGCTGCAGCCGCTGCTCGACCAGGGCTTCACCCAAGGACGCCTGCCGCTGTGGGCGGTTCCTGCCGCCATCCTGGGGGTGTTCCTGGTGCGTGGCATCGCCCTGTTCATTGCCCAATACGCCCTGACGCGGATTGCCAACGACGGGATGCTGCAACTGCGCCAGGCCCTGTTTGCCCGCTTGCTGGATGCCGACATGGCCCTGTTCGGTCGGCAGTCGGCCAGCGCACTGTCCAACACGGTGGTCTACGAGGTGCAGACCGGCGCGACCATGCTGGTGCAAGCCTTGATGGGCATGTCGCGCGATGGCTTTACGCTGTTCGCGCTGCTGGGCTACCTGCTCTACCTGAACTGGCAGCTCACGCTCATCGTCGCAGTCGTCGTCCCAGGGCTGAGCTTCGTGATGAAAACCCTGTCCCGTCGGCTCTACCGTCTGACCAAGAACAGCCAGGAGGCCACAGACGCGCTCGCCTATGTCGTGGAAGAAAACGTGCTCGCACACCGCATGGTGCGACTGCACGGCGCACAGGGCGCCCAACGGGACCGCTTTGCCAGCCTGGGCCAGCAACTTCGCCAGCTGGCGGTGAAAGCGACGGTCTCTTCGGCGGCCATGACGCCCTTGACACAAATGCTGGCCGCCCTGGCGCTATCGGCCGTCATCAGCATCGCGTTGTGGCAAAGCAGCCAGCAACCGCAAGAAGCGGCACGGGACTTCACGGTGGGGGGCTTTGTGGCCTTCATCTCGGCCATGCTGATGCTGATCTCCCCGATCCGGCGGCTGGCCGATGTGGCGAGCCCGATCACCCGTGGCGTGGCAGCCTTGGAGCGCGGCATGGCACTGCTGGAGCAGGCGCCGGCCGAACAAGGTGGCACCCACCGTGCAACGCGGGCAGAAGGCGCCCTGGAACTGCGCGCAGTCCAGGTGCGCTTCCAGGGCAACGAGGCCCAGGCCCTGGCGGGCGTGAACCTGCAGGTGCACCCTGGGGAGGTGGTGGCACTGGTAGGCCCCTCCGGCGCGGGCAAGACAACGCTGGTGAATCTGCTGCCCCGTTTCATTGCACCGACCGACGGGCGCATCCTGCTCGACGGCATCCCTTTGGAAGATTGGGAGCTGGCCAGCCTGCGCAGCCAATTTGCCCTGGTAAGCCAGGACGTGGTCATGTTCAACGACACCATCGCAACCAACGTGGCCCTGGGGGACGACAAACCCGATGCGGCGCGCATCCAGGCCTGTCTGGACGCTGCCAACCTGGGAGCGCATGTGGCCAGCCTGCCGCAAGGCGTCCACACCGTGCTGGGGCACAACGCGACCCAGCTGTCTGGTGGCCAGCGCCAACGCCTGGCCATTGCGCGGGCACTGTACAAGGATGCCCCCATCCTGATCCTCGACGAAGCCACCTCAGCCCTGGACACCGAATCCGAACGCCTGGTGCAGGAGGCGCTGCAGCGCCTGATGCGCGGACGCACCACGCTGGTGATTGCGCACCGCCTGTCTACCATCGAACATGCCGACCGGGTCGTGGTGATGGCCGAGGGACGGATCGTGGAACAGGGCCGCCATGCCGAGTTGCTGGCCCAGGGCGGGCTCTACGCCCGCCTGCATGCCCACAGCGGTGGTCCCTCCGTGGTGGAGCGCACCGCAGCGGCAACGCTCCCTCCTACCAGCCCCCCCGCTGGCGGCGCTGGCGAACCGCCGCCGTGATGCGCTCCGCAGCTGGAATGCGGCCCACGCGCAGGGCGAAGTCAGTGGCGGTCAAGCCCAGCTGGTTTTTCAAGTTGGGGTCCGCGCCTGCATCCAGCAAAGCCTGTAGGGCGTCGTAGGTTCCGTACTGGGCTGACATCATCAGGGGCGTGGTGCCATTGGGGGACTCAGCGTCAATGTACGCATGCTGCTCCAGCAAGGTCTGGACGATGCGTGCCTGCTCCGCGGTGGTGCCAGCCGCGGCATAGTGCAGGGGGGTCCAACCAGTCTTGTTGACATCGGCCCCGCGCCCCAGCAAGGCCTCGACCGCCCCGGCATGGCCCTTGAGGGCTGCGACCATCAGCGGTGTCTCATCCTGGGCATTGCGCAAGTCGGGCTGCACCGAACGGGCCGCCAGCAGGACCCCAAAAGCCCGGAGGCTGCCCTGCTGCAAGGCCAAGGTCAGGCCAGGCTGCCCATGGCGGTTGCGGGTGTTGGGATCAAAGCCCCTGCGCAACAGGGCAGAGAGTGCGGCGGCATCGTCGGCCTGAATGGCCAGGAAGAAATCCTCGAACGAGCCGGCGCGCACGTCTGCGGCCAGGAACCAGGCCCCCGCCAGACCCGCGGCCAAGCACTGGCGCCGCAGCATCATGCGCGCACCCCGGGGAACAGCGCCTCAAAAGTCCGGGTCGTCGCCTCGGCCACCGCCTCGACCGGGATGCCCTTGAGGGTGGCAATCTGCTGCGCCACATAAGGCACATACGAGGGGTTGTTGACTTTGCCCCGGTACGGCACCGGCGCCAGATACGGGCTGTCGGTCTCGATCAGCATGCGGTCCAGCGGGACAAAAGCTGCCACCTCGCGCAGGTCCTGCGCGCTCTTGAAGGTGACGATGCCGGAAAACGAGATGCAGTAGCCCAGGTCCAGCGCCGCACGCGCCACGGCCATGGATTCGGTAAAGCAATGAAAGACACCGCCAGCGCGGTTGGTGCTGCCGTCCTCACCCTCTTCGCGCAGGATGGCCAGGGTGTCGTCCGAAGCGCTGCGGGTGTGGATGATCAGCGGCTTGCCGCAGGCCCGTGCCGCACGGATGTGGGTCCGGAAACGCTCCCGCTGCCACTCCAGGTCGGCGATGCTGCGTCCACCCTTGCGGTCTTCCATGCCGTAGTAGTCCAGGCCCGTTTCGCCAATTGCCACCACCCGGGGCAAGGCCGCACGGTCCAGCAAATCCCTTTCGCTGGGCTCCATCACCCCTTCGTTGTCGGGGTGCACGCCCACCGTGCACCAGAAATTGTCGTGGGCCGTCGCCAGGGCGTGGACCTCGGGGAACTCCTCGATCGTCGTGCAGATGCACAGGGCCCGGTCCACCTGGGCGGCGGCCATGGCCTGGCGGATGGCGGGCAACTGGCCCGCCAGATCGGGAAAGCTGAGGTGGCAATGCGAATCGACAAACATGGGCAAAGGGGCAATTTCAGAAAGGCACAGGCACCCGAACCATGGCGGTCGGGCACAGGTTCAAAGGGTGTGGGTGGGTCGGGACGAACCCAGCGCGGTGCCCAGCAGCTGCTCAATCTTGATCTTGAGCAAGCGGGACTGGTCCTCTGCGGGGAATGCCACACCCACGCCCTGGGGGCGGCGGCCCGTGGCACGGGGCGGATTGACCCAGGCCACCTGCCCAGCAATCGGGTGGCGCTGGGGGTCGTCGGGCAGGGTCAGCAGCACGTACACATCATCGCCCAGGCGGTATTCGCGCGGCGTGGGCACGAAGATGCCCCCTTCCGTGAACAGGGGGATGTAGGCTGCATGCAGCTCGGCGCGGTCTTTGAGCACCAGCTGCATGACGCTGGGTCTGGGGGCTGTGTAGGAACCGGTCATGGCGTGGCAGAAAAGGCTGGGCGTGAGTGTAGGACGTTTCGCGCCTGGGCCAGCAGCGCCTCCAGCATCAGGCCCGCATTGAAGGGGTGATCGGCTGTGCGGGCCTCCTGCAGCAAGGCCTTGGACCAGGCGTTGAGCGACTCCAGCGGCGGCGGTTTGGGCAAATCGCCCACCGCGAAATACCGAGGCGCCGCCCCCACCTGCAGCGCGACCAGATCGTGGCAGAGCTTTTGCAGCGCCTCCACCACCCGGGCGGGTGCCCAGTCGGCCATCACGCCCGCTTCGCCCCGGGCCAAGGCCTTGGGCAGTGCGGCCCAGGCCTGCGGGCTCAGTCCTGAACGCGCCAGGGCCAGGGCGTCGTCGGGGCGGCCGCCCGCAGCGCGCAACAAGACTTGCGCATCACCCGGTGCGAGGCCCTGCCCCGCCAGCCAGTCCAGCACCTCGGCCTCTGCGGGCCAGGCCAGCGCATGGGTCTGACAGCGGCTGCGGATGGTGGGCAAGAGCTGGTGCGCGGCCTCGGTCGCCAGCACAAAACGCACATCGCCCGGCGGCTCCTCCAGCGTCTTGAGCAAAGCATTGGCCGCAATCGCGTTCATCTGATCGGCCGGATAGACCAGCACCGCCTTGCCCCGGCCCCGCGCAGCCGTGCGTTGGGTGAATTCCACTGCCTCGCGCAGCGCATCGACGCGGATCTCGCGGCTGGGCTTGCGTTTTTTGTCGTCGATCTCGGCCTGGGCCTTTTCCGACAAGGGCCAACCCAGCGCCAGCATCTGTGTTTCGGGCATCAGCACGCACAGGTCGGCATGGGCACGCACATCGATGGCATGGCAACTGGTGCACCGGCCGCAGGCGCCGTGGGGCGTGGGCGCATCGCACAGCCAGGCGCGCACCAGCGCAAAGGCCAGCGGCGCCTGCCCCAAGCCGGACGGCCCCTGCAGCAACCAGGCATGGCCGCGCTGAGCCAGCAGGCGGTCCCGCTGGATGGCCAGCCAAGGTGGCAGGGCCAAGTTGTCGGAGCCGTCGGAGGTGTCCGCTACGCTCATTGCGCGGCCTCCGGCGCCAGCCATCCTCGGGCTTGCACGGCGCTGCGCAGCTGGGTCCAGACTTCGGCGGGCGTCTGCGCAGCATCCAGCCGGGCAAAACGCTGTGGCGCCTGCGCGGCGCGTCGGGCGTAACCCTCGGCCACGGCCGCAAAAAAGCCCTGGGGCTGGGATTCAAAGCGGTCCGGCACCCGCGCACCCGCCAGGCGCTGGGCGGCAATGTCGGGCGGCAGATCAAACCACAAGGTCAGGTCGGGTTCACGCAGCACATCGGCCACAGGACCAGTCCCCGTCTGCACCATGCGCTCCAATTGCGATAGCACGGCCCAATCGAAACCGCGCCCGCCGCCCTGGTAGGCGAAGGTGGCGTCGGTAAAGCGGTCGCACAACACCACGTCGCCCCGGGCCAAGGCAGGCTCGATGACCTGGACCAGGTGGTCGCGCCGGCCGGCAAACATCAGCAGCGCCTCGGTCAGTGGGTCCATGGCTTCGTGCAGGACCAGGCCGCGCAGGGTTTCGGCCAGGGGCGTGCCGCCGGGCTCGCGGGTGACGATGACCTGGCGGCCCTGGTCGCGAAACGCCTGGGCCAGCGCCGCGATGTGCGTGGACTTTCCCGCGCCATCGATGCCCTCGAAAGAAATGAACAAACCGGCCTGGGCCATGGAATCCTTGTGTCGGTGGAGGATAAAAACAGAGGTCAAAACGCCGCGACCGCTTCAGGGCCTGCCGCGCTGGTAGCGGTTCACCGCCCGATTGTGCTCGTCCAGCGTGGGGCTGAAATGGCTGCTGCCATCGCCTTTGGCGACAAAGTACAGCGCCTGGGTTTTCGCAGGCTGCACGGCAGCGAGCAACGCCGGCTTGCCCGGCATGGCGATGGGGGTGGGCGGCAGGCCGACGCGGGTGTAGGTGTTCCAGGGCGTGTCGGTCTGCAGGTGGATGCGGCGCAGGTTGCCGTCAAAGGCCTCGCCCAGGCCGTAGATGACGGTCGGGTCGGTCTGCAGGCGCATACCGATCTTCAGGCGATTGGCAAACACGCCCGCAATCTGCGCCCGGTCCACCGCGCGGCCGGTTTCTTTTTCGACGATGCTGGCCAGAATGAGCGCCTCGTCGGGCGACTTCAGCGGCAAGTCCGGTGCCTTTTGCGCCCAGGCCGCCGCCAGCTGGCGGTCCATGGCCTGCAGGGCGCGGCGCAGCAGGGCCAGGTCGCTGGTGCCTTTGCCGTAGCTGTAGGTGTCGGGATAAAAGCGGCCCTCGGGCGGCACGCCAGGGCGGTTCAGCGCGGCCATGAGGGCCGCATCGTCCAGGGCCTGAGCGTCGGGCCGCAGGTCGGGCGCCTTGGCCAGGGCCTGGCGTAGCTGGCGGACATTCCAGCCCTCCACCAGCGTCAACACCTGCAGGGTTTCGTCGCCGCGCACCAGCTTGAGGAGCAGGCTGCGGGGCGTGGTGCCCGCGTCCAGCTCATAGTTACCAGCGCGGATCAGCCGGTCCTGGCGCGACAGGCGAAACCAGGCAAACAGCAGCCGCGCATCCACCTGGGCGCCGGCAGCGACCACCTCGCGGGCCACGCCCCGGGGCGTGGTGCCGGGCTCGATGGCCAGCGTCAACGGCGCCTGGGCCGCCGGCACCAGCGGGGCATTCAGCCACCACGCCACCGCGCCCGCCGCAGCGCCAAAACCCACAATGCCCGCTGCCAGAATGCCCTTCCAAACCCGCACGAATCTGCCCTTCTTGATGAGAGCGCGCATCATAATTCCGCCATGACTGTCGAACTCCAGGGCGTTGCCCCCCTTGATCACCTGGGTGTGATCCGCGTGAGTGGCGAAGACGCCGCCTCCTTCCTCCACGGCCAACTGACACAGGACTTCGCGCTGCTGGACCTGCAGCACGCCCGCCTGGCCGCCTTCCTGTCCGCCAAGGGCCGCATGCAGGCCAGCTTCATTGGCTTCAAGCGCAGCGCCACCGAAGTGCTGCTGGTCTGCAGCCGCGACCTGCTGCCCGCCACGCTCAAACGCCTGTCCATGTTCGTGTTGCGCGCTAAGGCCAAGCTGAGCGACGCCACGGCCGACTTCGCACTCTACGGCCTGGCGGGCGATGCTCTCCTTTCGATAGCTAGTACCGCTCAGCCTGCTTGGGCTAAGGCCAATTTTGATGGCCAAAGCCTGGTCCACCTCTACCCCGCCCTGGGCCAGCCGCGTGGCCTGTGGATTGCCCCTGCCGGCAGCCCCGCGCCGCAGGGCCCGGCGCTCGATCCCGCCCTGTGGGCCTGGGGCGAGGTGCACAGCGGCGTCGCCACCTTGACCGCGCCGCTGGTCGATGCCTTTGTGCCGCAGATGCTGAACTACGAATCCGTGGGCGGCGTGAACTTCAAGAAAGGCTGCTACCCCGGCCAGGAAGTGGTTGCCCGCAGCCAGTTCCGGGGCGCCATCAAGCGCCGCGCGTACCTGGCCCACGCCGAGGCCCCGCTGCAGGTCGGCGCGGAGGTCTTTGCCGCCAGCGATGCCGAGCAGCCCTGCGGCACCGTGGTGCAGGTGGCGCAGGCCCCGCAAGGCGGCTGGGACGCCATCATCTCGCTGCAGATTGCCTCAGCCGGCGAGGCGCTGCGCCAGGGCGCGAACGGCTCGGCACTCACGCTGCTGCCCCTGCCCTACCCGCTGCTCGAAGACATTTGACAAAGCCGTTGACTGGGCAGAGAGTCTGAGTCCGTTTTTCACCCATTCAAGGAGATACCATGCCCCACCGCTCCCACGCGCTTGCCGCCGCCCTGACCGCCCTGGGCCTGTTCGCCGCGCAGACCGCCGTGGCCCAGCCCTACCTCGGCGTGGACATCGCCCACGAAAAGCTGGTGTTTGAACCCGAGTACCGGACGTTTGACGGCGCCCCAAACGCCCGCTACGACAACCGCGCCAGCGGCACCCAGACCAGCCTGGTAGGGGGCTATCAGACCGCGATCAACCCCGATTTTTCGCTGGGCCTACAGGGGCGGGTCTCAATCAGCAACACCGAGTGGACCTTGGCCCTGCCCGAACCTGCGCGCTTTCGCTATGACGTGCCCGTGAGCCTCGCCTTCACAGTGCTGCCCACTTACCAGATTTCGCCCCGGGTGGCAGTGTTTGCCGAAACCGGCCTGGCCTTCGGGAAGGTCCGGGAGCAAAAGGTGTCGGCCGTCACCAGCAGCTACAACAGCGAAAAATGGCGCCCAGGCTTGGTAGCAGGTTTTGGCGTGCGCTTTGCGCTGGACAAGGACTGGTCGCTGCGCCTGGGCCACCAGCGCACCTGGTACCGCAACCATGACTTTGACACCTACCTTGTCAACGGCACCCGCGTGGAAAACATGACCTCGCGGGTCGAACAACGCACCACCACCCTGGGCCTGATCCGGACCTTCTGATCCGCGATTTCGCCTGCACCCCGTAGCGCTGCCCACAAAGGAGACCCCCATGGACCCCTTCATGCAAGCCGCCATCGCCGAAGCCCAAGCCGGACTGCGCGAGGGCGGCATCCCCATCGGTTCGGTGCTGGTGCACCAGGGCCGCATCCTGGGCCGAGGGCACAACCGGCGCGTGCAGCAGGGCAGCGCCATCCGGCATGGCGAGATGGACGCGCTGGAAAACGCCGGGCGCCAGCCCGCGCAGGTGTACCGCGAATCGGTGCTCTACACCACGCTCTCGCCCTGTTCCATGTGCACCGGGGCCGTCCTGCTGTACGGCATTCCCAAAGTCGTGATTGGCGAAAACCAGACCTTCCTGGGCGACGAAGCCCTGCTGCGCGAGCGCGGCGTCACGGTGGAAGTGCTGCAAGACCCCGAGTGCATCGCCATGATGCGGGACTTCATCGCCCAAAAACCGTCGCTGTGGAATGAGGACATTGGCGAGACGGGTTGAGGTTGCCGCGATTTTTGGTTTTTTGGCCTCCAGACCAATAAACACCAGCAGTATTAGCTCTCATTTTTGAAGCATCAGATCAGCTTCTCATCCAGACAAGCTGCAAGAAAAGAGACCATCAGTGCCCGGGAAACGAGCGCCTGTGCGTGCTGAAGAATCCAATGCATGTATTCGAACGAATACAATTGACCCATGTACAAGATTCAGCGCACGGAAGCATTCGCCAGCTGGCTTGATGCCTTGAAAGACCGAATGACCCGTGCTCGGCTGATCCGCCGCCTTGAAAAGGCTGAAGCAGGTAACTTGGGCGATGTAAAGCCTGTGGGCGAAGGCGTGTACGAGATGCGAGAGTTCTTCGGCCCCGGCTGGCGCCTGTACTACGTGCAGCGCGGCGATGTTTTGCTTGTCATGCTGGGCGGGGGCGACAAGAGCACCCAGCAGGCAGACATTGCAGCAGCGCAGGCCCTGGCTGCAACACTGATGGAGTGAACCGCTATGACAAAGATTTCCGACCTGCCGCAGTTCGATGCCGCTGAGCACCTCAAGGACGAAGAGGACGTTGCCGCCTATCTGACAGTCGTTTTAGAGGAAAACGACCCCGCCGCGCTGGCACAGGCCCTGGGGACCATTGCCCGAGCACGCGGCATGACCGCGGTGGCCGCCGATGCAGGCATTGGCCGCGAAGCCTTGTACAAGGCCTTGCGCCCCAACGCACAGCCGCGTTTTGACACCATCGCCCGCGTCTGCAAAGCCCTGGGCGTCAAGCTCGTAGCGCAGGCGGTGCATCAGCCCCAGGCCTGAGAAATGAGCCCCCCAGCGTCGTCAGATTGAGCACTCCGCGATTTTTGGTCTTTTTGGCAGCCAGCCCTTTAAAAACCAGCGGTACTAGCTCTCATTTTTGAAGCAGTTTTTGGGCTGTTTTCACCCCACCAACCGCTTCTCCATCGCAATGTGCGGTAGCCCCGCGTCCTCGAACACGGCACCCAGGGGCGTGAAGCCCAGGCGGCGGTAGAAG
>CAYZPX010000065.1:0-13488 GCA_964480105.1 uncultured Burkholderiaceae bacterium
GCGAGCCCGAAGCCAGGACCACGGCGCCGATCAGGCCCAGGATCATCAGCGAGAAGTATTCGGCCGGGCCGAATTTGAAGGCCACCTCGGTCAGCGGGCCGGCAAAGGCCGCCAGGATCAGCGTCCCGACGCAACCGGCGAAGAACGAGCCCAGACCGGCAGCTGCCAGCGCAGGACCCGCACGGCCGTTGCGGGCCATCTGGTAGCCGTCGATCACCGTCACCACCGACGAGGATTCGCCCGGCAGGTTCACCAAAATCGCGGTGGTGGAGCCACCGTACTGCGCGCCGTAGTAAATGCCGGCCAGCATGATCAGCGCGGCCACGGGGGGCAGCGCGTAGGTCGCGGGCAGCAGCATCGCGATGGTCGTCACCGGTCCCAGGCCGGGCAACACCCCGATCAGGGTGCCCAGCAGACAGCCGACAAATGCGTAAATCAGGTTCTGGAAGGTGAACGCCACCCCAAAACCCAAAGCCAGGTTGTCAAACAATTCCATGGTGGTTTACCTCAGCCGGTGATGAAGGTCGGCCAGACGGGGAACTGGAGCTTGAGCGCCCAGACGAAGGCCACATAGCTGCCTGCGGCGAGCACCGTGCCCAAGACCAGCGAACTCTTGAGCGATGCCTCTTCCCCGGCCATGCTGGCGACGATGGTCAGCACATAGATGCCGATGATCATGCCCATGGGGGGCAAGCCGATGCTGGGCAGACCACCGATCAGCACGCCAAACAGCAGGTTGGCCAGGATGATGAAGAACAGGGGCTTGAGCGCCCATTTGCCGATCTTGTCCCCGTCGGCGCTGGTGCGCTTGCCCGCCACGGAGATGACCGTAATCACCGCACCGATCAGCGCCAGCAGGATGCCCAGCAGCAAGGGGAAGTAGCCAGGACCCATGCGGGCACCGGAGCCGATGCTGTAGTTCTTTGCCCCAAGGGCAAAAGCCACACCAACCACGATGAACATGAGGCCGGAGAAGAAGTCTTTTTGACTCTTGATCACGGAATGACTCCCAGATATTCAGGAAGCGCGGATTGTGTCGCCAATCCGCCCGCCACTCCATGTGGATTCCACCTACCGACGGCCTCGGGTTTTCCCTGAAATTCAGCGCGGGGGCGGGGTGCAGGCGATGACTTCTTCCAGGGTGGTGAGGCCCTGGGCCACACGCAGCGCACCGGCCATGCGCAGGGGTGTCATGCCATCGGCCACGGCCTGGCGGCGCAGCGCATCGATCGAGGGCGCATCGGTCACCCCCTCCTTCAGGGCAGGCGTCACGGTGAGCAGCTCGTACAGCCCCATGCGCCCCCGGTAACCGGTCATGCGGCAGTCCACGCAGCCTACCGGGCGGTAGGGGCGGTAGCCGCCCCCCAGTGCCCAGGGCTTGACCGCCTCGGCCAGCGCGGCCAATGAGGCCTGGTCGTCCGGCACTTTGCACTGCTTGCAAAGGGTGCGCACCAGGCGTTGGGCCAACACGCCCAGCAGGGTGGCGTTGATCAGGTAGGCTGGAACCCCCAGCTCCAGCAGCCGCGAAATCGCCGACGGCGCGTCGTTGGTGTGCAGGGTGGTGAAGACCAGATGCCCCGTCAGCGCCGCCTGCACCGCCATCTCGGCCGTCTCCAGGTCGCGGATTTCGCCCACCATGAGGATGTCGGGGTCCTGGCGCATCAGCGCGCGCACGCCCTCGGCAAAGGTGAAATCGATCTGCGGCTGGACCTGGGTCTGGTTGAAGCGCGGCTCGATCATCTCGATCGGATCCTCGACCGTGCTGACGTTGACCTCCTCGGTCGCCACCCGCTTGAGCGTGGAGTACAGCGTCGTGGTCTTGCCAGAGCCCGTGGGCCCGGTCACCAGGATGATGCCGTGCGGGCGCTGGATCAGTGCCTCCCAGCGCTGGGCGTCGTTGGGCGAAAACCCCAGCGCATCCAGGTCCTTGACCGCGTTGTCGGGGTCAAAGATGCGCATCACCATCTTTTCGCCAAAGGCGGTGGGCAGGGTGGACAGGCGCATTTCCACCTCCTCGCCCCGGGGGTTGCGGGTCTTGATGCGGCCGTCTTGCGGCCGGCGGCGCTCGACCACGTCGATCCGGCCCAGGAGCTTGACGCGGGCGATCATCGCGTTGAGCACGCCCATGGGCATCTGGTAGACCGGGTGCAGCACCCCGTCGATGCGAAAGCGGATCACGCCCTGCTCGCGCCGGGGCTCCAGGTGGATGTCGCTCGCGCGCTGGTCAAAGGCGTACTGCCACAGCCAATCCACCACCCGAACAACTGCTTGGTCGTTGGCGTCCAACTGCTTGTTGGTGCGGCCCAGCTCAACCAGCTGCTCGAAGCTGTTGGCGGCTGCCGCGCCCCCGGCCTTTTGCGCCGCCCGCACGGACTTGGCCAGCGCAAAGAACTCGGCGGTGTAGCGGTGGATGTCCTCGGGATTGGCCACCACGCGGCGCACGGGCCGGCGGGCCTGACGCTCCACCTCGGGCAGCCAGTCGGTCAGAAAGGGCTCTGCCGTGGCGACCACCACCTCGTCGGGGGTGGCCTGCACCGGCAGCACCTTGTGGCGCTCGGCGTAGGTGGCACTCATGGTGTCTGCCACCCGGGCCACATCCACCTTGAGGGGATCGATGCGCAGGTACGGCAGGCCGGCGCGCTGGGCCAGGTACTCGGTCAGCATCTCGATGTCCAGCGGACGGCCATCGCTGGCCCGCACCATGGCCACGTTGGCCAGACGCACCAAGGGATGCTGCGCACTTTCCGCTTGGGAGCAGCGGGCAAAGGTGCGTTCGGCCTCCTCAGGCGCGATGACGCCATCGGCCCACAGCCATTGCACCAGCGGACGCCAATCCAGCGGACCTTCATAGACCGGCGCCCCGGCCGGCGCGGACCCCAGCGCGCTCATGCCGCCACCGGCTTGAAGGCGCGCAACCACTTGAGCGCCGGCAGTTCCCAACGGGCTTCCACCGCTTGAGCGCGGTTTTCCAGCAGCTCCCGTTCGGGACGGCTGGGGGTACGCTGCGCCAGCACGACGGTGTTGCCTTCGCGGGTGGGCTTGAAGGCCCAGAGGGCATCGTGACCAAAAGCGGCCGCCATGCTCTGCAAACTGCGGTCGTAGCTGGACGAGCGGCCAAACAGGTTGACGGTCATGCAGCCGTCCTCGGTCAGCAGGGCGCGGCAGTCGGCGTAGAAGTCGGGGCTGTCCAGCACCGGGGCGGCGGCTTCATGGTCGTACAGGTCCACGGCCAGCGCATCCACACTGCCCTGCCACTGCGGTTGTCGGATCTCCTGCGCGGCATCACCCAGCACCACCGTCAGGCCCGCCCCGTCCGGCGGCAGGCGGAACATGCTGCGGCACACCGCCAGCACTTGCGGGTTCAGTTCGATAGCGGTGGTACGCATGCCCAGCTTCTTGTGGCAGAACTTGGTGATCGCCGCCGCGCCCAGGCCCAGCTGCATCGCGTGGCGCTCGGTCACCGAACTTGGCTCGACGAACAGCATCCAGGCCATCATGCGCTGGACATATTCCAGCTCCAGCGCGATCGGGTCTTTGAGGCGCATAGAGCCCTGGATCCAGGGCGTTCCGAGGTGCAAGTGGCGTACGCCATCGTCCTCGGAGACACTGACTTCGGGCAGGGAAGCGGCAGGTTGGGTTCGGCTCATGGGGTCACGCTCAAATCAGGGATTGTCGGTGTCTTGCCAAGGCTGCAGCGCCCGCAACTTGGGCAGGGCTGCGCAGGCGTTGGCACCAGTCTGCGCGGCCAGCTCGGGCAGGCCGCAGCCGCGCAGCTGCGCCAGCACGGCCGCAATGCGCGGCAATTCCGCCGGACTGTTGCGGCCTTGGGGCTGACCCTGGGCGCGCTGCTCGGCCGTCACGTACAGCCAGTGGGGCGGAATGTCGGGCGCATCGGTCTCCAGCACCAGGGCATCGGGTGGCAGGGTCGTGGCCAGGCGGCGCAGTTGCAGCGCGCGGTCGTAGGTCAGCGCGCCGCCAAAGCCCAGCTTGAAGCCCAGGGCGACAAAGGCCTGGGCCTGCTGCAGGCTGCCATTGAAGGCATGGGCGATGCCGCCCGCCACCGGAATCTCGCGCAGCGCCTTGAGCAGCGCATCGGCCGAGCGCCGCACATGCAGGATCACCGGCAAGTCGAAGCGCCGGGCCAGCTGCAGCTGCGCGCGGTAGAACTGGGTCTGCCGCGCCAGGTCCAGCCCCGGGACAAATCCATCCAGCCCGATCTCACCGACCGCCACCAGGCGCGGGTCGTCGCGGTGCGCTTCCAGCGCCTGGGCCAGCGCGTCCAGGTCGGCAGGATCGGCACGAGTGGTGTATAGCGGATGGATGCCCAGCGCATAGCTGTCCCCATGCCGCGCAGCCAGGGCGGGCAGATCGGCCCAATGGGCCCGCTCCACAGCCGGCAGCACGCAATGCACCACCCCCACCGCCCGGGCCTGTGCGCGCACGGCATCGCGGTCAGACGCAAACTCGGGCGCGTCCAGGTGGCAGTGGGTGTCGATCCAGGGAGGCATGGTGTGTTAAATACTCCTGATTTGATAGCTACTAGCGCTCGCATCCATTGGCCTAGAGGCCAAAAACACCCTTGATCTTCTTCCAGGTGGCAATCCTGGCCTTCGCGTCTTCTCCCTTGGGGGGAAGGGCATCTTCCAGACCCGCTGGCCCCTCCACCAGCGTGGACAGGGGCAGCTGGTGGATTTCCTGCAAGAGCTGCACTAGCGCCTGGGCCGCACCCTGCACCACCGCTGCGCCCTGCTCTGCCGTGGCAGCGGCCGCGTTGCCAGCGGCGCCCGCGGGGTGGTAGTCCTGCATCTGCCAGCCGAGCTTGGCGGTCTTGCCGTTGCCCAGGATGGCGTAGCGCGCCGCGCGGTCCTGGGCGCTGGAGCGGAAATCCCGTGCGTGCGCCATCGCCACCCGCTCGGGGGCCAGGTGCAGCATCATGGCCGTCTCGGTCTGGCCGGCGTGGATGCCAAAGCGCTGCTCCTGCGCGCTGAACGGCGCCATCACGTCTTCGGGCAGCGGCAGGCCGAACCAGCTGGTGTGCACCGTGAGCAGGTCGTGGCGGCTGCGCAGTTCGCGGGCCACGATGTCCATCACGCTGACCTGGCCGCCGTGGCCGTTGAGCAGCAAGAGCTTTTTGACCCCGGCCCGCGCCACGCAGGCGCCGATTTCGCTCCACAGGGCGATCACCGTGGCGGGCGACAGGGTCAAGGTGCCCGGAAAGCGCTGGTGCTCGGGGCTCAGGCCCACGTTCTGCGGCGGCAGGAACAGCACAGGCAAGTCGGGAGGCAGCAGCGGCAGCGCCGCGTCGATCACCCCCTGCAGCAGGGTGGCATCGACCGACAGCGGCAAATGCGGCCCATGCTGCTCGATGGCGGCCACCGGCAGCACGGCCACCACCTCGGCGGCGCGGCCCGTGGCCTGCAGCTGGGCAAAGTCGCGGGTGGAGAGGTCGGCCCAGAAATGGGAGGGCAACACGGGAGCAGATGCAGAAGGCGCAGACATGCCGCCATCCTAGCGGGCGCCCTGCGGGGCACCGTTCGGGGTTCAGAGTTCGGCCAGGGGAATCCCGCCCGCCGCCAGGTCGGCCTGCAGCAAGGGCAGCAGCTGCGCCAAGCCCGCGTGCAGCTGGGCCAGGGCGTCAGGGGGCAGCTGCTGCAAGGCCTGGGGCAAGACGCCTTCAAAGGGTCCGGGCAAGGTCTGGAGCACCGCCACGCCCGCAGGCTCCAGGTACAGGTGCACGCTGCGCCGGTCCTGGGGAGATTTTTCCGAGCGCAGCAGCCCGCGCTGCAGCAGCTGGCGCACCAGGTTGCTGGCGGTGGACTGGTGGATGTCCATGGCCTGGGCCAGCTCGGTCACACCCAGGCCGGGCTGGCCTTGCACCAGGCTCAAGGCCCAGGCCTGCGCGCCGCCAATGCCGGCCTGTTTCTCGACCTGGCGGAAATGGCTGCGCACCGCGCCAAACACCACCCGGAACTGGCGCAGCACCTGGGGCGGCGAGACGGACTCGGGGACCACATCGGCAGCAAGGACCGCAGGGGCATCAGACATTGCGCTCATTTCTTAGGCCATGGCCAGCAACTGGGCCTTGATCTTGCGCATCAGCAGATCGTCAAAGGTGTAGAAGCCCGGGGGGCATTCGACCAGTTCGGACAGCGCAAAGGCCGCACCGGTGCCAAAGGCCTCGCGCCGGATGGATTCGTGAATCAGCCGCACGGTCTGGTGCGGGAAGCCAAACAGCACCTCGTGGTGCCCCACCACCCCGCCCAGGCGCAGGCTGGTGACACGCTCGTCGTGCAGGTCCAGCGCCTCGGCCAGGCGCATGGCAGTGCCCGAGGTTTCGGGTTTTTCGCGGAAATGCTGCTCGACGATCTCGACATCGGCAAAAGGCGCAATGCCGCGCAGCATGCGGGCGGCCAGCATCAAAAAGTTGATGCCCAGCGTGATGTTGGGCGAGGCCATCACCCGGGCCGATTCACCCAACCGGCGCAGATAGTCCAGGTGCTCCTGCGGGTAGGCCGAGATGGCGCTGACCAGCATCAGCCCGCGCTGGCGGACCGCCTCGCCATAAAGGAACAAGGTCTCGGCCCGGGAGAAGTCCACGATGGCATCGACCGGGTGGCGGTCCATCCAGTCGTCCAGGTTCAGACCGTTCAGGCCCACCAGGGGCACCCGGGGAGCATCGGGCAGCTCGGGCAGGTCTTCAATGAAGCTGCCGGGGTCGGCGTTGCGCCGGGCGACCCAGCACAGTTCAAAACGGGGATCGCTGCGCAGCACATTGGCCACGGCCTTGCCGGCCTTGCCATACCCCATCAATGCGACTCGAACCATGGGAGACTCCTTTCTGTGTGATAGCACCTTGGTGGCACCTTGGCGGCACCTCAATACATTTGGACAAATGTATCATGGGCTTTCCAGGCCGTTTCAGCACCTTCTTTGCACCGTCCAGCGAGGCGCACCATGCACTCCGACCCCAACCCCACCGAGGCGCTGCGCTCGGAAATCAGCGACCGCGCCCTCTGGCAGACGCGCATCGTCGTCCTGTCTTTCAGCGTGCTGGCGGGTACCCTGGTGGTGGTGTTCACCTGGATGACGGAGACCGCGCACGCCCTGTTCACGCAAGGGCGCAACGCCCTGCCCTGGCTGCCGCTGCTGTGGACGCCGCTGTGCACCGCCAGCGTGGTGTGGCTGACGCGGCGCTGGGCGCCGGGGGCGGCAGGCTCGGGCATTCCGCAGGTGGTGGCGGCCTTGTCGCCGGGGGTGGCCCCTGCGCAACGGGGGCTGTTCGTCTCGCTGCGGCTGACCGTGGCCAAGATGGCGCTGACCACGCTGGGCCTGCTGGGCGGCCTGTCGCAGGGGCGGCAGGGGCCCTCGGTGCAGATTGCGGCCGGCATCATGCACAGCGCCCGGCACTGGCTGCCGGCCCGCAGCGCGGTCTCGGACCACGGCCTGCTGATTGCGGGCGGGGCCGCCGGAATCGCTGCCGCCTTCAACACCCCGCTGGGCGGGATCATGTTCGCCATCGAAGAGCTGTCGCGCCGCCCCGAGCAGCGCAGCAACGGCCTGATCATGGCCGCCATCGTGCTGGCGGGGCTGATCAGCCTGTCGGTCTATGGCAATGCCAGCCACTTTGGGCTGATCCGCAGCACGCCACTGTCCTGGACGCTGCTGCTGCCCGCCTTGCTGGTGGCGCTGGCCTGCGGGGCGCTGGGCGGGCTGTTTGCCCGGCTGCTGCTAGCATCGCTCACAGGCAAGGGCCACGACCGGTTCAGCCGCTGGCGCCGGCAGTTTCCGGTGCGCTTTGCCGCTGGCTGCGGGCTGGCCGTGGCCGTGCTGGGCCTGGTGAGCCACGGCAGCACCTTTGGCAGCGGGCAAGACCCCACCCGTACGCTGCTACAAGGAGACGACACCAGCGTGCTCTTTACCCTGCTGAAATTCCTGAGCACCTGGCTCTCCGCCTGGTCGGGCGCGCCGGGCGGGCTGTTTGCGCCATCGCTGGCGATTGGTGGCTCGCTGGGCAACGACATCGCCCAGCTGACCGGCCACCCCGAAGCCGCCCACACCCTGATCGCCCTGGGCATGGCGGGCTTTCTGGCGGCAGTGACGCAAACGCCGCTGACCGCCTTCCTGATCGTGATGGAGATGGTGGACGGCTACCAGCTGGTGCTCAGCCTCATGGCCAGCGCCCTGTTGGCCAGCGGGATTTCGCGCAGCATCAGCCGGCCGCTCTACACCCACTTGGCAGAATTGCAGCTGGACCGCCTGCCCAAGGCCGCCACCACCAACGCCCTTCCCAGACCGCACACCCCGTGACCCCGCACGCAACGCCCCCTGCGACTGAAGCTCCTCCGATGCCCCCTGCCCCCACGCTGCAAACCTTGCGTGCCCACCCCTGGACCCGCCGCGCCCTGCGCGCCTTCGCCGCCCTGCTGCTGCTCTGGCTCTTGGCCTGGGCCGCCCTGCCACCCCTGCTGCGCTGGGGGGTGGAGCGCTTTGGCAGCCAGGCCCTGGGCCGACCGGTGGCCGTGGGGGCGGTGGACTTCCGCCCCTGGTCGCTGGAATTGACGCTGCGCGAACTGGCGATTGGCGGCGCCAACCCAGAGGCACCGCCCCTGCTGACCGTGGAGCGCATCTATGTCGATGCCGAACTGCAATCCCTGCTGCGCCTGGCGCCGGTGGTGGATGCGCTCACGGTGGAGGCCCCCCACCTGCGCCTGACCCACCTGGGCGCAGGCCGCTACGACATCGACGACATCCTGGAGCGCATGGCCAGTCCGCCCGATCAACCCGACACCGGCCCTGCGCGGCTGGCGCTCTACAACCTGGTGCTGTCCGGCGGAGAAATTGACTTGGATGACCAGGCCACCGGCAGCACCCACGCGCTGCGCAACCTGGTATTGCAAATCCCCTTTCTGAGCACCCTGCCCTCGCAGCGCAGCGTACAGGTGCAGCCGCACCTGGCCTTCACGCTGGGCGACAGCCATTTCGACACCCGCGCCCAGGCCACCCCCTTTGCCAAGGTGCGCCAGGGTGAAGTCACCCTGCATTGGGAAGGGCTGGACCTGGCCGACTACCGCGCCTACCTGCCCGCCAGCCTGCCGGTGCAGGTCGAAGGCGCCACGCTGGCTGGTGACCTGACGCTGGCCTTCGTGCAGGGCCCCGAACGCCAGGTGGCGCTGCGTGGCAAGGTCCAGGCCACGGACCTGCGCCTGGCCGACAGGACGGGCCAGCCGCTGTTCGCCGCCGACCAGCTGGCCGTGGAACTGGGCACGCTGCGCCCGCTGGACCGGGTGGTGCAGCTGGACCAGATCACCCTGCAGGCCCCCGTCGTCCATGCCGCGCGCACTGCCAACGGGCAGATCAACTGGCTGCAACTGGCGAGCAACCCCGCCAAGCCAGGAGCAGCAAACCCAGGCACCGACCCCGCGGGCACCCAGGCCAGTTCCCCCGGCTGGAAGGTGGCGCTGGCCCAGGCCCGCATCGCCGAAGGGCAAATCCACTGGAGGGACGCCGTTCCCCAACCTGCTGCAGCGCTGAGCGCCACCGGCTTTGCGCTGGACCTGCGCGACATCGCCTGGCCCTTGCAAAAAGCGCTGCGTTTTGAAGGTGGCCTGGCGCTACAAGACCGTGCCGGCGCTCAGCCCCAACCCCAGGGCAACCTGCGCTTTGCTGGCGAAGCCACGCTGCAGACTGCCCAGGTGCAGCTGACGCTGGAGCAACTGGGCCTGCCCCTGGCCCGGCCCTACTTGGCGGCCCTGCTGGTGCCCCGGGTGGAAGGCCAGCTCAGCGGCGAAGTGGCCCTGCAATGGCAGGTGCCAGCCAAGGCCCAGCCGAACGCGACGGGGCTGACCGTGGCGACCCGCCAGCTCACGCTGGACCAGGCCGCGCTGCGCCAGGGCGACCAGCGCCTGGCCGCCCTGGGCCAACTGGCGCTCCACGGCCTGGAACTGCCCCTGGACCGCCGCCGCCTGAGCGTGGAGAAACTGGTGCTGACCGACCCCGAGATCGCGATCGAGCGCAACCGCGAGGGCCGCTGGATGGTGGAGCGCTGGCTCAAGACAGCGGGGCAGCCAGCCGTCGCGCCCGGCGCCCCTGTCGCCCCAGCGGAAACGGCGCCTACCGCGAACCCCTGGCAAGTCGCCCTGGGCGCGCTGGCCGTGACCGGCGGCAGCGTCACCTGGAAGGACGACACGCCCGCCCGCCCCGTGGCCTTTGGCTTGGCCGAGCTGAACGTGGACGCCCGCCAACTCGCGCTGGATGGCAAACAGCCATCGCCCTTCAAGGTGTCCGCCCGCATGGTCGATGGCCGCACCCTGGCACGGCTGCAGGAACGTGCCAGCACTGCCAAAACAACCACCCCAGCTGCACCCAGGGACGATGGAGCCCCCCTCGCCAGCATCCGCAGCGGCAGCCGCCTGGGCCTGGAGGGCGCCCTGGCCCTGAGCCCGCTGGCACTGCGCGCCAAGATCGATGCAAACCGCCTGCCGCTGCACGCGCTGGACGGCTACCTGAGCGAGTTTCTGGCGCTGCAGCTGGTGCGCGCCCAGGTCGGCTTCCGGGGCGAGGTGGACTTTGCCCAGCGCCCCGAAGGCCCGGTGCTGCGCCTGCAGGGCGACGCCGCCCTGGACCGCCTGCAGGCCCGCAGCACCGGCCCAGCCGGCAACGCCAGCGCAGCGCAGACCGCCCAGGCCCCGCAGGCTGGCGAAGAGCTGCTGGCCTGGGACAGCCTGGGCTTGCGCGGCGTGAAGGTGGCCATCGCCCCGCGCACCGCCCCGCAGATTGCGGTGCAGGAAACCAGCCTGGCCAACTTCTACGCACGCGTGGTGCTCAACGACCAGGGCCAGCTCAACCTGAGCGAGCTGGTCAAGCCGGCGCCAGGCAGCACGCCAGCCAGCCCACCGGGCGGCGCTCCGGTCCCCGCCCCATTGCCCCCCGTGCTGAGCTTCGGGCCCATGAGCCTGGTCAACGGCCAGGTGCTGTTCTCGGACTTTTTCATCAAGCCCAATTACCGTGCCAACCTGACCGAGCTGACCGGCAAGCTAAGCGCGTTTTCCTCGGTCGCCCCCGCCGGAACGCCCGTGCTGGCCGATCTGGAATTGCGCGGCAAGGCCGAGGGTACGGCCTCGCTGGAGATCACCGGCAAGCTCAACCCCCTGGCCAAGCCGCTGGCGCTGGACATCCAGGGCAAGGTGCGCGATTTGGAGCTGTCGCCGCTCACGCCCTACGCCATCAAGTACGCCGGCCACGGCATCGAGGACGGCAAGCTCAGCATGGACGTGGCCTACCGGGTCCAGCCCGACGGCCAGCTCAGCGCCAGCAACCGGCTGACGCTGAACCAGCTCACCTTTGGCGACCCAGTGGAGGGCGCGCCCAACAGCCTGCCGGTGCGCTTGGCCGTGAGCCTGCTGGCCGACCGCCAGGGCGTGATCAACCTGGACCTGCCGATCAGCGGCTCGCTGAACGACCCGCAATTCCGCATCGGGCCGATCATCTTCAAGGTCATCGTCAACCTGATCGGCAAGGCGCTGACCTCGCCGTTCGCGCTGCTGGCCAGCGCCCTGGGCGGTGGCGAGGACCTGGACCATGTCCGCTTTGCGCCCGGCAGCGCAGAACTGAGTGCCAGCGCACGCAAGGGACTGGACAAGGTGGCGCAGGCGCTCACCGAGCGGCCCGGTCTCACGCTCACGGTGAGCGGCCAGTCCAGCCTGGCCCGCGAGCGCGACGGCGTGCGCCGTGCCCAGCTCGACGCCTTGCTCATGGCAGAAAAGCGCCGGCGCACCTCCGGCAACACCGAACCCGTGCAGGCGGCCGAGTACCCCACCCTGCTGCGCGCGGTCTACCGCAACACCGACATGCCCAAGCCCCGCAACCTGGTGGGCCTGACCCGGGACCTGCCTGCGACGGAGATGGAAGCGCTGCTGCTGGCCCACCTGCCCGCCACGGAATCCCAGGCCAAGGACCTGGCCCAGCGCCGCGCCGACGCCGTGCGCGCCTACCTGGCTGGGCAAGCGCTGCCCGCGGAGCGCCTGATCGCAGCCCCGCCCCAGACCGGCCCCCAAGAGGAGGCCTGGACGCCCCGGGCCCAGCTGAACCTGTCGATGCCCTGACCAGCCCCCCTGCCCCCGGGCGCGCGGAACCAAAACGCGCGCCCAAGCTCCCACAGCGCCATGTCCCTGCACCTGCTCCACCGCCTGATTTTTGCTATTTTTTTAATAGCTAGTACCGCGCTCTCCACGGGCGCTCAGGCCCAAATTTCCTTGAAATCTGCGCTGACGGGGTCCGCCGCTGGCGGCGCCGTCGTCACCACCCCCCACGTGCGGGCCGAGCTGATCGCCCATGCGCCCGAGGGCGTGGCGCCCGGCAAACCGCTGGCGCTGGGCCTGCGCATTGCCCACCAGCCCGAGTGGCACACCTACTGGAAGAACCCCGGCGACTCCGGCCTGCCCACCGAGCTGCAATGGAACCTGCCGCCCGGCCTGAACGCCGGCGCCATCGCCTGGCCGGTGCCCAAACTGATGCGCATTGGCAGCCTGGCGAACTACGGCTACGAGGGCGACTTGCTGCTGCCCGTGCCGGTGACGGTGGCCCCCGACTTCGCGCCCCCCGCCAATGGCCTGGTGGAGTTGCGCCTGAACGCCACCTGGCTGGTCTGCCGCGTGGAATGCATTCCAGAAAACGGCCAGTTCACGCTGCAGCTGCCCACCCAGGGCGCCACGGTGCTGCACGCCAGCGCCTTTGCCCAGGCCCGGGCGCGCCAAGCCCAGCCCCTGGCCGGCGCGGCCCAGGCCACCGTGAACGGCGAGCGCCTGCAGCTGCGCGTCACCGGCCTGCCCGAACGCCTGCGCGGCCAAACGCTGATGGTCTTCCCGGAAACGCCCGAGGTGCTGGTGCCCGCCGCCCGGCTGGGCAGCGACTGGACCCAGGCCTGGGACGGCGCCGTCTGGACCGCCGACCTGCCCCTGTCGCCCCAGCGCGGCGACACGCCCGAGCGCCTGCCGCTGGTGCTGGCCGTGGACGGCAGCAGCGATGCCGGCTGGGCCGCCGACGCCAAGATCGAAGGCCGCTGGGCGCCCGCTGCCAAGGCCGAGGTCTCGCCCGCGCTGGCCGCCGCGCTCGCCGCCAATGCCGCGAACCCCGCACCGACCGCACCCAGCAGTGCGCCCGCGCCGCTCCAGCCTTACCTGGGCGCATTGGTGGCCAGCCTGCTGGGCGGGCTGCTGCTCAACCTGATGCCCTGCGTGTTCCCGGTGCTGGCCCTCAAGGTCATGGGCTTTGCCAAGCACAGCAGCAACCGCCGGGCGCAGCGCCTGTCCGGCGCGGCCTACACCGCCGGCGTGGTGCTGTCCTTCCTGGCGCTGGGCGGCCTGCTGCTGGCCCTGCGCGCGGCGGGCGAGCAACTGGGCTGGGGCTTTCAGCTGCAGTCGCCCGCCGTGGTCGCTGCGCTGGCGGTGCTGTTCACGCTGATCGGGCTGAACCTGGCGGGCGTTTTTGAAT
>CAYZPX010000066.1:0-13416 GCA_964480105.1 uncultured Burkholderiaceae bacterium
GCTGCTCGATGGCTATGGCAGCAGATTCCACGTCCGTTTCAAGTGACTACTTATCAAGCAGTCATTGCAGCAAGGCCAGGCGGTGCTGCGCAGCAAGCAGCCCGAGTTGGTCAAGCAAGAGGTCTGGGGCGTGCTTATCGCCTACACGCTGCTGCGCCGATGGATGCGCCTGATGGCCCAGCACGCGGGTGTCGAGCCTGCCCGAATCAGCTTCCACACGGCACGCCATGCCATCGTGGGGGCAATCAACACGGCGCATCTGGCGCGCGCGGGAGCTGTGCCAGAGCTGCTGCAGCGACTGCTTGAGCAGGCCCAGTACTTCGTGCGCCCGCCTCGTCGAACCGGGCGCTCCTTCCCGCGCGAGGTCAAACGATCCACACGCAGCAAGTACCCTGCGAAAAAATGCCAGTCAGCGGTTAACTGACTGGCATTGGCCCGAAGGCAGGTTTTTTGTTTTCAGGCGGCCTGCGATGGACAAACCACCGCAGCGCAATGGACCGGATCAGCCCATGTGCAAACCACCGTTGACAGAGAAATCTGCACCAGTGGCGTACCCCCCCTCGTCGGAGGCGAGCCAGGCAATGATGGATGCAATCTCGCTGGGCTCGCCCAGGCGTTTGACAGGGACCGTGGCAACGATCTTTTCCAGCACATCGGGCCGGATCGCCTTGACCATGTCGGTACCAATGTAGCCAGGACTCACGGTGTTGACAGTCACACCCTTGGTGGCCAGTTCTTGCGCCAAAGCCATCGAGAAACCGTGCATTCCCGCCTTTGCGGCGGAATAGTTGGTCTGACCCGCCTGGCCCTTTTCCCCATTGACGCTGGAAATGTTGATGATGCGGCCCCAACCCTTTTCAACCATGTCGCCAACGACTTGCTTGGTCACATTGAACATGCTGTTCAGGTTGGTCTCGATCACCGCATCCCAATCCTCGCGACTCATCTTGACAAACATCTTGTCGCGGGTGATGCCAGCATTGTTAACGAGCACATCAATGCTGCCGTGCTCAGCCTTTGCCTTGGTGAAGGCCTCCACCGTGGAATCCCAGTCACCCACGTTGCCCACCGATGCGTGGAAGGTATAGCCCAGGGCTTTCTGTTCTGCCAACCACTTGGCGTGGTCGCGCGTGGGACCACAACCCGCAATGACCTTGAATCCCTCTTTGTGGAGGCGCTGGCAAATGGCAGTTCCAATGCCCCCCATCCCCCCCGTCACATACGCTACTTTTTGCACCATTCGATTTGCTCCTTGATTAATTTGTCGTGTGCGTTGCTGACTTTAACCAGAAAGCACGGTTTTCTTGCCTCTGGAAAATACCAAGCCTGGCCCCGATGCCACGTGCGCTCTGGGGCCCTGCGCGGGGAAGGTCCGACCCTTCACCGTTGCTTTCAACGCTCAACCGCGAGGGAAACCCCCATACCGCCGCCAATGCACAGCGCGGCCAGGCCCTTCTTGGCGTCACGGCGCTGCATTTCGTGCAGCAGGGTCACCAGCACCCGGCACCCCGAAGCACCAATCGGGTGACCAATGGCAATCGCGCCGCCATTGACGTTGACCTTTGCGGGGTCGATCGCCAACTCCTGGTTCACGGCACAGGCTTGGGCCGCGAAGGCCTCGTTCAGCTCGAACAGGTCAACGTCAGCAGCGCTCCATCCAGCACGCTGCAACGCCTTGCGCGAGGCAGACACGGGGCCCATGCCCATGAGAGCAGGGTCCAGGCCACTGGTACCAAACGCAGCAATCCGAGCCAGCGGCTTGAGGCCCAGGGCCGCGGCTTTTTTGGCGCTCATCACCACCACCGCTGCTGCGCCATCATTGATACCGGAGGCATTGCCAGCGGTAACGCTGCCCGCCTTGTCAAAAGCAGGGCGCAAGCCTGCCAAGGCCTCGGCATTGGTCTTGCGGTTCAGGTACTCATCCGCGCTGAAAACAATGGGATCGCCCTTCTTCTGCGGGAGACTGACGCCGACGATCTCGTCCACAAAACGGCCGGCATCCTGGGCCGCTGCTGCTTTTTGCTGGCTGGTTAGCGCCAAGGCATCTTGCATCTCTCGGGTGATGCCGTACTGCTTGGCGACGTTTTCAGCGGTAATGCCCATGTGGTACTGGTTGTACACATCCCACAGGCCATCAACGATCATGGTGTCCACCAGCTTCCAGTCGCCCATGCGCTGGCCGTCGCGGGAACCGTTCAGGACATGGGGGGAGAGGCTCATGTTCTCCTGGCCGCCAGCGACCACGATTTCGCTGTCGCCCGTGGCGATGGCCTGGGCAGCCAACATCACGGCTTTGAGGCCTGAGCCGCACACCGCGTTGATGGTGAGGGCCGGCGTTTCTTTTGCCAGGCCCGCCTTCATCATGGCCTGGCGGGCAGGGTTCTGGCCCACGCCAGCGGCCAGCACCTGGCCCATGATGACCTCCCCAATCTGATCGGCTTGCAAACCCGCGCGGGCGACCGCCTCGCGGATCACGACACTGCCCAACTCGGTGGCTGGCGTCTTCGCCAGCGCGCCGCCAAACTTACCCACCGCGGTACGCACGGCCGAAACGATGACGATTTCTTTCATGGTCTTCCTTTTCAACAGAAACAGCAAAACTGAGGCACCGCCAAGGCCACTTGCCCTAGGGCGCTTGGTTCACATCAGGCCTTTTGCTTGACGTAACGGCCTGGGGCAGGCTCGATCGCCTTGTATGCGCCCTTGCCATAGGCCTTGGGCGCAGCAACCTGCTTGCCGGCATGCGACTTGAGCCAATCAGCCCAGTCTGTCCACCAGCTGCCGGGATGCTCGGTGGCTCCGTCCAACCAGGAGTCCAGTGTTTCAGGAAGCTTGCCGTCCTCACGGATCCAGTGGCTGCGCTTTTTCTTGGCGGGCGGATTGATCACGCCGGCAATGTGGCCCGACGCACCCATGACAAAGCGCTTTTCGCCAGGCAAGACCTGCGTGGAAGCATAGGCGGCGTTGATCGGGACGATGTGGTCTTCGCGGGAGCCGTAGATATAGACCGGCAAAGTCACCTGGTTGAGGTCCAGCGACTCGCCACACACCTGCAACATGCCAGGTTTGACCAGGTTGTTTTCGAGGTAGAAATTGCGCAGGTACCAGGCGTAGAACGGGCCGGGCAGGTTGGTGCTGTCGCTGTTCCAGTAGAGCAGGTCAAACGGTGGCGGGGTCTCGCCCTTGAGGTAATTGCCCACCACGTAGTTCCAGACCAGATCGTTCGGGCGCAGGAAGCTAAAGGTGGAAGCCAGTTCCTGGCCCTTGAGCAGACCACCCTGACCCATCTGCATCTCCCGGAACTTGACGAAGTTCTCGTCAATGAAGACGTCCAGGATGCCGGTGTCGGTGAAATCGATCAGCGTGGTCAGGAAAGTGGCGCTGGCCACGGGCGACTCGCCACGGGCGGCCAGAACCGCCAGGCCGTTGGTCAGCAAGGTACCGCCCACGCAGAAGCCCAGGGCGTTGATCTGCGGCGCCCCCGTGATGGCCTGCACGGTCTTGATAGCCTCCAGAACCCCATCCTGCACGTAATCGTCCCAGGTGGTCTGGGACAGCGAGGCATCGGGGTTGCGCCAGCTCACCACGAAGGTGTGGTGGCCCTGGTCAACGGCGTAGCGGATGTAGGAGTTGTCCGGCTGCAAGTCCAGGATATAAAACTTGTTGATGCAAGGAGGCACCAGCAGGAAGGGCCGCTCATAGACCTTGGCAGTGGTCGGCTTGTACTCAATCAGCTGGAACAGGGCGTTCTCGTACACCACGGCCCCTTCCGAAGTCGCCACATTGCGGCCCACTTCGAACAGGCTTTCGTCGGTCATGGAGACATGGCCCTGGCGCAGGTCGTGCAGCAGGTTCTGCATGCCCTTGGCAATGCTCTCGCCCTTGGTGTCGATGGCTTTCTTCTGGGCCTCGGCGTTGAAGGCCAGGAAGTTGCTGGGGGCCATGGCAGCCATCCACTGCTCCACGGCAAAGCGGACGCGGGCACGGGTTTTTTCATCGGCTTCCACCGCTTCGGCCAGGCCCATCAGCGTGCGTGCGTTGAGCAAATAGGCAGCCGCAGAAAAGGTGGCCAGGGGGTTGGCCTCCCATCCCTCACCGGTAAAACGGCGGTCTTTGATCTCGGGCTTGCCCTGCATGCCTTGGGTCCACAGGGCAACCGCTTCCTTGACATAGTCCTGCTGCAGTTCCTGCAACTTGGCGGGGGAAAACTGAAGCAGGGGGACGGCACCTGCCGACGCCCCCAGGTCCATTTTTTGGAACGATTGCAGCGCATGGGCCCAGCTTTGGCCGAGAATCTGCTGGAATTGCTGGCCACCTTGGCCCCAGATCGAATCGGAATTCATGTCTCCTCCACGGGATGATTGCATTCGGTCTAGCATCTTAGGGGCAATTCCGCTGTATTTCGGGTGACTTACCGGGTTTTTACGCCCGGCAGTTACCCTTCCTGCATCCCTCGCCGACCAAGCAAGTCCATGTACCTCGTTCTTATCGCCTGGCTGTATGTCACCCTGATGATGGCTGTGGCCGAAGCCAGTGGCCCCACCGGATCCGTGCTGGGTGCGCTGGTGACCTTTGTGCTGTACGGCCTGTTGCCGATGGGCATCCTGGGCTACATCCTGGGCACCCCAGCCCGCAAACGTGCGCTGCATGCGCGTGCCCAGGCAGAGGCAGCCGCTGCGGAGGCAGACAGAGCCCCGGACTCAGCCCTGCCCTCGTCCCCCGTCGAGCCAGACACAGACAGACATCCGGCCCGTGCTGCCGAGGCGAGCAGCATCGCGGCGGTGCGAAAAGAACCGTGAAGGCTGGTGGACCGTGCACCAGTCCTCGCCTCCATCGTTGCCATACACGGCGTGCAGCCCCATGCGGGCCAGGCGCTGACGGGCCAAGCCGGGCAGGTGGGCCAGGCACTTGCCCGCCGATGTGGGCAGGAAACACCCCTCGTCTTCGGGGTGGCGGTCGCAAAATGCTGCACGCACTTCTGGCCCGACCTCGAAGGCGGCAGGACCGATGCAAGGGCCCAGCCAGACCTGGGTCTGTTCCGCTATCGCCTCGGCCGTGGCTTCTTCAAAATTCATAGCACGTACCGCTTGATTTTGAAGGGCTAGAGGCAAAAAACGTTCCCAAAGCGACTCCAGGATGCCCAGCCCCTGTGAACCCGCCAGGCCCCGCCAGCCCGCGTGGGCTGCTGCCACCAGGGCACCGCTGCGGTGCGCAAACACCACGGGCAGGCAATCGGCCACCAGCACCGCACAGACCTGGCCCGGTGTGGCGGACCACACCGCATCCGCCTCGATGCCCCCCGTGCCGGCCTCCACCACCTGCGTGCCATGCACCTGCCGCACAAAGGCCAGCTGCGCTTCGGGCGTCACTGCCTCAATCACCGCCTGCAGATGGGCGCGGTTCTGTGCCACCCGCTCGGGGGCATCCCCCACATGGTCGCCCAGGTTCCAGGCATCGAATGGGGCAAGGCTGTGCCCCCCTCCTTGCCGGGTGGTGCACAGGACATGCACGCCGGCAATGGCAGGCCACTGTGGGACCAGACAGTCGGGAAACGGGGCGGCGTGCAACAGGGGGGTGGGCATCGCGGTCAAAGCGGACAACAGGGAGAAAACAGGGATGGAAAAGGCGACCATGCCGCTCCCGGGCGATTGTTCCCCATAATCCGACCATGACTTTTCGCAGCCCGATCAAACATTGCCGCGCCTGCGGCACCGCCGTGGTCTACCGCCTGCCCGGCGACGGTGACACCCGAGAGCGGGCCGTGTGCCCCTTGTGCCATACGGTGCATTACGAAAACCCCTTGAATGTCGTAGGGACCCTGCCCGAACTCGCCGATGGCCGCATCTTGTTGTGCAAACGCAACATCGAACCCCGCTGGGGCAAATGGACCCTGCCAGCGGGCTTCATGGAACTGCACGAAACCACCGCGCAAGGAGCGCTGCGTGAAACCGACGAGGAGGCCGGGGCAGAGATTGAAATCGGCCCTCTGTTCAGCCTGATGAACGTCAGCCGGGTGGGTCAAGTGCACCTGTTCTACCGAGCCACCCTGCTGAGTGAGACCTTCAACCCCGGCAGCGAGACCTTGGAGGCCCGCCTGTTCCATGAACACGAAGTCCCTTGGGACGAACTGGCCTTCCGTACGGTCAAAGAGACACTGGAGCGCTTTTTCGCCGACCGCCGCGCAGGCCGTTTCGGCCTGCACTGTGTCGACATCGAATGAGCGCCCTGGACTTCAACCACCCCAGATCGAGTTGAACAACGCGACATCGTCCATCACCCCGCCCAGGGTGATGGGGTTGTTCAAGGCGTAATCGATCACGGCAATGGCCTGGGCCTTGGTCGCAGGATCCAGGGTCACCAGCGCCAGCAGGTTGTTGATGCCTTCATCATCGAAGGCTTCCTGGTTTGGCAGGGAGAGCTGGTTGACGTAGTGCAGGGCCACATCGTGCTTGTAACTCAGCTTGGTACGGTCCTCGGCGCCGCTGGTGGGGGCGTAGGCGCCCAACAGAACTTCGGCCACGAAGGTACCACGCTCGCTCAGGTCGGTGGTGCCCAAGGAATCGAGACGCTCGGTCCAGTAGTCCCAGCCACCGGCATCGGGCTCACGTCCGAAGCTGTTGAGATAGACCGTGCGCACAAACTCGCGGTTGCTGCCTGTGGCCGGAAACAAGGCTTTGGCCTCGTCGCTGAATGCGAAGTCAATCGTGATTGCATTCTGGGTTTTATGGCCTTCGAGCAACTGCTCTTGCCAGTATTCGAGGCCACCCACATCCGGCGCCCGGCCAAAGAAGGCAAGGTACAGGTCCGTCAGGCGCTCCACCTGGGTCTGGACCTCACCAGAGAGAAGGCTGGTGACGGGCAAGGTGGTCTGGAACTGAGCGCCGAAGCGCACCTGCTCCACGCTGTTGAGCGTCACCGTGTTACCACCGTAATTGCTAGTGACGCTGCCAGGTGCCGTCTGCGTGAAGGTGTGAAAGCTGGGGAACATCTTCAGGACGGCCGTGTCGGTGCCCGCACCGCCATTGACCACATCGATCCCCAGCCCGGGCACCAGCACATCGCTGCTGGCCGTACCTTGCAAGCTGTCGTTACGGTCTGTGCCGGTCACCCCACCCGAGACCCCTGCCGTGGCCTGTGCGGTGAAGTCCAGCGAGGCACCGGCCAACGGGTTGCCCGACAGGTCTTTGAGAACGCCGGTGGCGAACTCCAGCACATGGCCGGTGTTGGCCGTCAAGTTGGCCGTGGGATTCACGGTCAGCAACTTGCCCGATAGGGTGAGGTTGGCCGTGTTGGTGGCAATGTTGAAGGTTTCCACCACCGTGCCGCCCATGGTCTTGAGCACCAGATTGCCCGTTCCACGCTGCATGGCCTCGTTGAAGGTCAGCACGAGGTTGGCATCCAAAGCGACCCCTGTGGCGCCATCCGCCGGGCTGGCAGACACCAGGGTGGGGGCTGCCGTGTCTGCCGCATCCACGGTGATGGAGATGAGCCCGGAACCAGAGTCCGCAGCTCCATCGTTCGCCACGAAACTGAAGCTGTCAGGACCGCGGTAGTTGGCCGTGGGCACATAGGTGTAGCGGCCATCGCTGGTGATCTGCACCATGCCATGGCTGGGCACCGCAGACAGGTAATAGGTCAGGGGATCGCCCTCAATGTCTGTGGCGACAAGGCGCCCACTGACCGGGACACCCATGGCCGTCACGGTGCCCGCACTGTTGGCCACCGGGGCGTCGTTCACGGGCGTCACCGTCATCGCCATGGTGTAGGTGTTGCTGGCACCGGAGGAATCACTGACCCTGAAAGCGAACGCATCGCTTCCTGAAAAATTGGCGGTGGGGGTGTAGGTGAAACTGCCGTTGGCGTTGACCTGCAACTGACCATTACTGGGAGACGTCTGCGCTGCAAAGGTCACAGCATCGCCATCCGCATCGGTGGCAACCGGCAGTTGCCCTTTGAAGAAGGTGTCTTCTGCGACGGTGGCTGCCCCGTTGGCGGCCACCGGTGCGCGGTTGACAGCCAGGGTGGTGAAGTCGTAGGTGGAGGTCCCCGCGTAGGGATTGCCACTGAGGTCCTTGAGGGAGCCCGCCGGGAAATTGACAAAGTAAGTGGTTCCAGGGGCAAGGATGGCGCCCATGGTCAAGGTCAGGGTGCTGCCAGAGATTGCCAGGCTGCTGCTGGTGGCTGCGTCGTACGTGGCCACTACCTGGCCCGCAGCGGTCCTGAGCACGATGCTGCCCGTGCCGCGCTGAACAGGCTCGCTGAAGGTGACCACCACATGGTGATGGCCTGCGGGATCCAGGCCTGTGCTGCCGTCGGTGGGGTTGAAGGTCAAGGCCACTGGCGGGGTCGTGTCGGCGGAGGAAGGGTTCAGGGTATTGCCCTGGGTGCTGTTGTAACCCCAGGTGCCGCCCAACCCGTCCGCACCGTAAATCCAGGTCAGGGCCAGAACGTCATAGGACTGGAACGTCGTTTTCCACCCCCCAGCCTGGGTGTAGGACATCACCGTGTTGTTGGTGTTGTCGTCTGCGGGGGGCAGGTTGGCAGGGGACTGCGACGTTGCCTCGAAGGGATGGCCCAGCCCCAGGGCATGGCCGATTTCGTGCAACAGCGTTTCGTAGCCCTGCGTATTGGCCTGCGGATTGTTGTTTTCGACGCCGAACTGCACGTTGTCCAGCCAGACCAGCGATTCCGCTGTCAGAGAAACAATCTGGTCACCGCTGAAACTGTACCGGTAATAGGTGCTGTTCAGACCCGAGACATTGGAACTGCCCTCCAAATCGGTGGCGGCAAAGTGAAAGTCTGCCTGGGCACTGGTGTCCACCTCGGTGAAGGTGATGCCCACCAGTTGACTGACATAGGCGAGGATGGAGCGTGCAGCATCTTTTTGGGTGCTATTGAATGCCGCCAGGGAGGTGGCTGTTTCAACATCCATCACACTTCCCGCCGACGCATCAAAGGTGTAATACAGCACGTTCCGGTTTGGCACCAGAAAATTCCAGGGCGAAGGACCGTCCTGCAGCGCATCCACACGGATGTCGTTGGCCAGACGGAGATTTTGCAGTTCTTGAAGCGAATTCATGGTGAGCTCCTGGGCAATCCCATCGAGGAATACCGGGCCAAGGTGCCAGCAATTCCTTCATAAATCATACCCATGTGGTGTCTTGCCAACGGGCTGGCCTTGCAATACCAGACAGCCTGGAAACAGAATCAAGCCCCGTATTGACCCAGTTCAAGACTTCTCAGCGCCCATGCCATCCCCAGCTGCCTTCAACACCGCCCCAACCCCAGCGGCATTGCGACGCGCCCTGCTGGGGGGGGCACTGGCGCTCCTGGCGGGCTGCGCGGCCCCTCAGCCGCACCACCCTGCCAGACGCCAGAGCGCCAAGTCCGACAGCAATCCTGGGGACAACCATGCCACCCGCCACGACATTGCCCTCTTCGCACTGTCCCTGCTGGACATGCCCTACGCCTCAGGTGGACGGGGGCCAGCGACGGGGTTTGATTGCTCGGGGCTGGTCAGCCATGTTTACCTGCACGCGGCACAAATCCGGCTGAACGGCAACGCCGCTGCCATGGCAAGGGCGTTGCGGAGCATCGATCCACAGGCACTGCAGGCCGGAGATCTGGTGTTCTTCAACACTCTGGGACCGGCGTTCTCGCATGTGGGGATTTTTGTGGGCGATGGTCTGTTTGTGCATGCCAGCAACCCACGGACCGGCGTGCGCCGGGACCGCCTTAGCCACCGCTACTACGCCAGCCGCTTTGAGGCCGCGAAGACTTGGTTTGGCTAACGGGCAGAAAAGTTTGAAGGTTTTTGGCCTCCATCCCTTATTTCACCAGCGGTACTAGCTCTCAAAAAGAGAGCGAATTTCAGGACACTGCGGGACCTGCAGCCGACTGGCCAGCCTCCAGCACCGACAAATCCCCCGCCAGCAAGGCCTGCAGACCGGCTTCATCCAGCACGGGCACGCCCAGGTCCTGGGCCTTGGCGAGCTTGCTGCCGGCATCGGTGCCGGCGATGACGCAATGGGTTTTCTTGCTGACCGAGCCCGTGACCTTGGCGCCAGCCGCTTCGAGCAAGTCCTTGGCTTCATCACGGCCTAACGTCGGCAAGGTTCCAGTCAGCACCACGGTCTTGCCCGCCAGCGGCTGGGAGGGGCGCTCGCTGGGCAGGGCCTCGTCCCAATGCACGCCGCAGGCACGCAACTGCTCCACCACCTCGCGATGGTGGGGCTGGTCGAAGAAGGTGCGAATGCTCTGCGCCACGACCGGGCCGACGTCGCGGACCTGCAGCAGCTGGTCCACCGAGGCGTCCATCAAGGCGTCCAGCGTACCGAAATGCCGGGCCAGGTCCTTGGCCGTGGCCTCGCCCACATGGCGGATACCCAGCGCGAAAATGAAACGCGGCAGGGTCGTGTGCTTGGATTTTTCCAGCGCCGCCAGCATGTTCTGGGCCGATTTTTCGGCCATGCGCTCCAGATTCACCAGGGCTGTCAGGCCCAGGCGGTAGAGGTCCGGCAAGGTGCGCACCACCTGGCCCTCGACCAGCTGATCGACCAGCTTGTCGCCCAGGCCCTCGATGTCCATGGCGCGGCGGCCGGCAAAGTGCAGCAGAGCTTCCTTGCGCTGCGCGGCGCAGTACAGACCGCCGGTACAGCGGTGGTTGACCTCGCCCGGCTCGCGCACCACGGGGCTGCCGCAAACTGGGCATTGCCGAGGCATGCGGAAGTTGGGCACATAGGCCGGGCGCACCGCCTCGACGACACCGACCACCTCCGGAATCACATCGCCCGCGCGGCGAACGATGGCCTGGTCGCCCACGCGCACCCGCTTACGGCGCAACTCAAACAGGTTGTGCAGCGTCGCGTTGGTCACGGTCACGCCGCCGACGAACACCGGCGCCAGCCGGGCCACGGGGGTGAGCTTGCCGGTACGCCCGACCTGCACGTCGATGCCCTCAACCCGGGTCAGCATTTCCTGCGCCGGGTATTTGTGCGCCACCGCCCAGCGGGGCTCACGGGTGACAAAGCCCAGCTCGCGCTGCAGCGCCAGAGCGTTGACCTTGTAGACCACGCCATCGATGTCGTAGGGCAATTGGTCGCGCTGGGCGCCGATCTGCTGGTGAAAGGCCGCCAACGCCGCCGCACCGCGGGCGATGCAGACCTGCTCAGCCACCGGAAAGCCCCAGGCTTTGAGGCGCTGCAGCAGCCCAAAATGGGTGGAGAAATCCGGCCCACCCTGCGCAGCGGAGGTGATGTCGCCCAGGCCATAGGCAAAGAAGGACAGCGGCCGCTGCGCCGCAATGCCGGAATCGAGCTGCCTGACCGCGCCGGCGGCGGCATTGCGGGGATTGACGAAAGTTTTGTCGCCCGCCTCGCGCTGGCGCTCGTTGAGCCGGTCAAAGTCGGCGCGGCGCATGAAGACCTCACCGCGCACTTCCAGCACGGGTGGAACGCCGGAAGCCGGGTCGCTGGGCAAGGCCAGTGGAATCTGGCGAATGGTGCGGATGTTGTGCGTCACGTCCTCGCCGACCTCACCATCGCCACGGGTGGCGGCCTGGACCAGGCGGCCCTGTTCGTAGCGCAGGCTCATCGCCAGGCCGTCGAACTTGGGCTCGGCGACGAATTCGATGGGTTCGCCGGCGAGGACGGCCAGCGCCTCGGGGCACAGCGACTCGGCCCGGTAACGGACCTCGGTGGGTCGCAGCTCGGTGCGGCGAAATTCAGTGGCCAAGTAGTTGCGGATCTGCGCCTCGAAGTTTTCGGCGCCGGCAGGGGTGGTGTCGGTTTCGGTGCGAATGCTCAACATAGGCACCCTATGGCGCACGGGCTCCAGGCCCTCTTTGACCGCGCCCAGCACGCGCTGCGTCGGGGAGTCGGGCGTGACCCACTCAGGATGGGCCGCTTCCAGCGCCTGCAACTCCTGGAAGGCGCGGTCGTATTCGGCATCCGGCACCTGGGGTGCATCGAGCACGTAATACGCATGGGCCCAGGCGTGCAGCTGGGCCTTCAGCGATTCAATTTTGATAGCATCTTCCGCTGAATTCTGTTGGTCTAGACCCGAAAAAAGGGCCAAATTCTCCACCATGGCCTGCGCCAACTTCAACTGAACAGGCGGCGCGCGAGCACCGACCCTGCGGCGAAATCACGGCGCTCCAACTGGTCGTAGAGCAGTTCCAGGTCGCTGGCAATCGCTTCCATCGCGTTGTCAGGCAAGGGGTGGCCATCCTGGTCACAAAGGACGCCGTCCATGGACTGGCACAGTTCGGCCGCCACTTGGCGCAGCCGCTGGAAGGGCTGTTCATCACGTGCCACCAACGGCACTTCCAGCAACAAGGTCAGGGCCCGCAGGGCGGTATCGTCGAGCTGGCCTGCTTGCGCGGCCTGCGGGTCGAAGGCCAGGGTCAGCAGGGGCGGCAGGTGTCCTCCTGCACTGGCCGGCAGCGCCAGACGGCCTGGCATGGGCGTGGCCATGAACCCCAGACGGGCAGCGTTCTGCTCCACATAACCGGAACTCCAGGCGGCCTGTCGGGCGCAGACCATGAAACTGAGCTGGGCATCGTGGTCGTTGGCAAACTGGTCCAGCTCGCGGGCGCGGGCCACTTCGTGGAGCATGTCGGGGAAATCCACGGCAGCGTTGATGGCATCGGCAAAGGCCTGGGCTTTGGCGACGAACTCGGAGAACTCGATCTCGTTCAAGGCCCCCATGCGGTTGGCCATCTGGACCCCGGCATGGAAGCTCTGGTAGCGCTGGCCCGCACGGGGCTGTTCCCATTCCTGGGACCCGGCGTTCAGCCCCTCGACCGCAAACGGCTTACTGCCCGCACGGCGGGTGGAGGGCAAGGCAGCCAAGGCGGCCTCGCCTTCAACGACCTGCTCAGGCTGGATCGCCGCGATGACATCGATCAGGGCATCCAGGCCAAACCGACGGTCTGGCAGTGTCGTGGGCAAGGGGGACTGCAGGGCATCGCGGGCGTCCACGTGGTGCATGACGGGCTCGGTGCTGCCATCGGTGCCATGCACCGGGGGAACTTCGAACGCAGGGTCCAGCCGGGGCGTGGCCGTGGACGGCAGTGCAGCGTCGGCCTCGGTGGGCAAGGCGCGTTTGGGCGCATTGCGCCGGACAGACCAGGCGTTGTAGGCCAGGATCAGGATCAACAACAGGCCACCGGCAATCGCCAGGCTGATTTGCAAAGTGCTCATGGATCTCAAGGGGGTAGGGAATGGGGTCATGCCTCGGCCATCGACAGGGCGGACTCCATGTCCACCGCCACGATGCGCGAGACGCCTTGTTCCTGCATGGTGACACCGATCAGCTGCTCGGCCATCTCCATGGCAATCTTGTTGTGGCTAATAAAGAGAAATTGGGTTTCCCGGCTCATGCTGGCCACCAGTTTGGCATAGCGTTCGGTGTTGG
>CAYZPX010000067.1:0-13197 GCA_964480105.1 uncultured Burkholderiaceae bacterium
TCAGCCGCGACCTGATCGCCCGCGCCATGACCGGCCATGTGCACGACTACGAACTCTGAGCTTTTTGCCGAGCACCCACCATGACTTCTGCCTCCGCCGCCTCCGCCCGTACACCCACGCTGCAGACCAAGTTTCCTGGCATGGGCACCACCATCTTCACCGTGATGTCTGCGCTCGCGGCCGAGGTGGGCGCCGTCAACCTGGGCCAGGGCTTTCCGGACTTTGACTGCGACCCGCGCCTGATCGATGCGGTGGATACCGCAATGCACGCCGGCCACAACCAATACCCAAATATGGCTGGAGTGCCCTATTTACGGGCGGAAGTAGCTATCAAAACAGAAGCGCTGTATGGTCGCCGCTACGACCCAGACAGCGAAATCACGGTCACCGCAGGCGCCACCCAAGCGATCCTGACCGCCATCCTGGCCGTGGTGCGCCCCGGCGACGAGGTGATCGTGCTGGAGCCCTGCTACGACAGCTATGTGCCCAACATCGAGCTGGCCGGCGGCACCGTGGTGCGCGTGCCGCTCACGCCCGTGAGCTTCCGGCCCGACTTCGGCAAGATCGCCGCCGCCATCACGCCACGCACCCGGGCGATGCTCATCAACACCCCGCACAACCCCAGCGCCACCACCTGGACGTTTGATGAAATGCGCCAGCTCGAAGACCTGCTCGCCCCCACCGACGTGCTGCTGATCAGCGACGAGGTCTATGAGCACATGGTGTTTGACGGCGCCCAGCACCAGAGCGCCGCGCGCTTTCCCGGCCTGGCCGCGCGGGCTTTCATCGTCTCCAGCTTTGGCAAGACCTTCCACGTCACCGGCTGGAAGGTCGGGACGGTGAGCGCTCCCGCGCCGCTCACGGCTGAATTCCGCAAGGTCCACCAATTCAACGTCTTCACCGTCAACACGCCCATGCAGTCTGGGCTGGCTACCTACCTGAAAGACCCGGCGCCCTACCTAGGGTTGCCGGCGTTCTACCAGGCCAAGCGGGACTTGTTCCGCCAGGGCTTGGCAGGCTCGCGCCTGAAGCTCTTGCCCAGCACCGGCACCTATTTCCAGTGCGTGGACATTTCTGAGGTCAGCGACCTGGGCGAGGCCGACTTCTGCCAGTGGCTCACCCGCGAGATCGGCGTGGCCGCGATTCCGCTGTCGGCCTTCTACGGCGACGGCTTCGACCAGCGCGTGGTGCGCTTCTGTTTCGCCAAGCAGGACGACACCCTGCGCGCGGCGCTGCAGCGGCTGCGCCGGCTCTGAGCGGGGACCCGCGCGCCCATCGGCGCGCACGCCATGCCGGTTTCTGCCAGCGCGAGACACCTCCCTGCCAGATCCAGACAGGCGCGGGCCGCGCGCCCTCCATGATGGCCACGGGCCCCACCAGGGGCCACCGGGCGGCCCCTATGCCGCTCCAGGCCATTCAGGAGACAAACCATGCATGCAAACCAGACGAAGACCCAGGCCGTGCTCGACACGGTGCTGGCCCAGGCCACCCAACGCCATGGCGGCGTCCCCGGCGTGGTCGCCATGGCCACCGACCGCCAGGGCAATTTCTACGAAGGGGCCGCCGGCACGCGCGAGCTGGGACAGGACCGCCCGATGGAGACCGACGCGGTGTTCGCGATCTTCTCCACCACCAAGGCCCTGACCGGCACCTGCCTGCTCCAGCTGCTGGAGGAAGGCCGGCTGCAGCTCAGCGACGACGCTGGCCAGTTCGTCCCCGAGATCGACCAGCTGCAAGTGCTGGAAGGCTTCGACGCCGAGGGCCGGCCCCGCACCCGGGCACCCCGCCGCAGGATCACGGTCAATGACCTGCTGCTGCACACCTCGGGCCTGTCCTACGAGTTCTTCAGCCACGAGGACCTGCGCTTTCGCACCGCCCAGGGCATTCCCACGGTCGTCTCCAGCACTTTCGACGCCATCCGGACCGTGCTGCTCCACGACCCGGGCACCGCCTGGACCTATGGGGTCAACATCGACTGGCTGGGCAGGATCGTCGAGGCCCTGCGCGGCCAGCGCCTGGGCGAGGTCATGCGCGAGCGCATCTTCGAGCCACTGGGCATGGTGGACATCGGTTTCGGGCTCAGCGAGTCCATGCAGCAGCGCCGCGTGACCGTGCACGACCGCGCCGCCGACGGCAGGCTCACCCCCCTGCCCGACCTGGTGCTGCCCCAGCCCGCCCCGATGGACATGGGCGGCCACGGCCTCTACAGCACCGTGGGCGAGTACATGAAGTTCATTCGCATGGTGCTCAACGACGGCGCCGGCCCGCACGGGCGGGTCCTGCGCCCGGACACCGTGCAGGCCATGACCCGGGATGGCCTGGCCGCGTTGGGGCTGTCCAGCGGCAGCTGGACCAGCTCCATCCCCTCGCTGAGCAACTCGGGCAGCTTCCTGCCGGGCACCGACAAGGGCTGGGCCTACACCTTCATGACCAACCGGCAGCCTGCGCCCTCGGGCCGGCCAGCCGGCTCGCTGATGTGGGCCGGCCTGGCCAATCTGTATTACTGGATCGACCGGCACCATGGCATCGGCGGCTACTGGGCGACGCAAATCCTGCCCTTCCAGGACGCCGCGTCCTACCCGGGCTTCGTGGAATTCGAGACGGCCATTTACCATCACCGCCGCTGAGTGCCCGCGACCTGCGCGGCACGCCCCCGCCGCTGCCTCGGAGATCGACGCCATGCAAGCCCTCCACCACGCCCTGGTCACCAACGCCCAGGGCGCCCCCGAGCAACGCCATCGCCTGATGGCCTCGTCGGACTGGGACGAAGTCCAGCATTGGTGCAGCCAGGTCTACATGCCCTACCGGGCGGCGCCGGTGGGGCGGGCCCTGGCGCCCGATGCGGTCCTTGATGCCACCCGCATCGGGCACTTCACCCTCAGCCGCTTTCGCTACGGCATTCCGGTGCGGCTGACGGAATTTTCCGCCGAGGCGGGCTCGGGCATGGTGCTCACCACCCTGCGGGGCGCCATCCGCCATTGGTCCAGCGGCAAGACCTACAGCGACACCGGCACGGGCCAAGCCTTTTTGGTGGACAACGCGCGCGCGCCGTACTGGCTCGATGCCGACCCCAGGCACCTGCAGCTGAACCTGACCTTCCAGCACGATGCGATGGCCGAGCTGCACCTGCGCTGGTTCGGCCAGGCCGCCGACGAGCGCATGTGGGGACAGTCCTTCCGCTTCGGCGGCACCGACTCCGGCTGGATCGCGCTGCTGTCCTATGTGTGCCGCTGCCTAGCGGAAACGCCCGAGGCCGTGGCCACCGGGCCGCTGGGGCGGCACCTGGAAGAGATGATCGGCCTGCACCTGCTGACGCTGTGGCGCCTGCAGCTGGCCGAACCCCACCCGCCCACACTGCACCGCCTGGCCCCCCGGCATGTGCTGGCGGCCGAACAATGCCTGCGGGAGCAGGCGCGACACGCCCCCACCCTCAGCCAGCTGGCCCAGGCCGCCGGCGTGAGCGTGCGCACCCTGAACGCCGCGTTCCGCGAATACCGGGGGTGCACCCCCATGCAGGCCCTGCGGGAAGCGCGCCTGCTGGGCGTGCGCTCAGAATTGTTGCTGGCGCCGCCGGGCAGCCGGGTGGGCGACATCGCCACCGACTGGGGCTACACCCACCTGGGCCTGTTCGCCGCGGCCTACCGGCGACGGTTTGGTGAATCCCCATCCACCACGCTGCACCGGCGCTGAAGAAGCACCCGCGACCAGGTCCGCTGGTGGCCTGGGCCAGAAGGCGTGGGCTACCATCGGCCTCCACTTCTGGGCTTTTCCATGTACACCCCGCACTTCTGGCGCGATCCCGCCCTGCCCCATGTCGAACTGCGCGTGGTCTCCGACGGGCGCCAGGCCTGCTACGCGCCGCACAGCCACGCGGAGTGGTCGATCGGGGCCATCACCGAGGGGGAAAGCCTGTTCGTGCGTGGCGATGAAACCTGCACAGTGCAGGTAGGCGACCTGGTGTTCATCAACCCGCACCAGGTGCACGCCTGCAACCCCGTCGAGGGCCAGCCCTGGGGCTATCTGATGCTGTACCTGGATGCAGACTGGCTCTGTGTGTTGCGCCAGGCCCTGGGCCTGGCGGCGGCATCCGGTCCCTGGCAGGACCTGGCGCCGGAGGCACTGCGGGCGCCCGAGCACTTCCAGGCCTTCCTGGCGCTGGCGGATGGCCTGTGCGACCCCGCCCGTTCGAGCCAGGCCAAAGACCAGCACCTGCGGACCTTTCTGTCCGCGCTGCTGCCCCAGCTAGCGGCGGCTCCCCGCAGGCCGGCCCTGCCCGACGCCCTGCACCGCCTCGCGAACTACCTCGACAGGCATTGCGCCGACAACCCCGCGCTGAGCGAACTGTGCCAACAAGCCGGCATGAGCCCCGGACACCTGATCCGCAGCTTCAAGCGATATTTCGCGGTGACCCCACACGCCTACCTGATCAACCGCCGCGTCCAACGCGGGCAGCAGGCACTGCGGCAGGGGCTGCCGATCGCCCAGGCCGCGCTGGAAGGCGGCTTTGCGGACCAGCCGCATTTCCAGCGGCAATTCAAGCGGCTGCTGGCCGCCACGCCGCGCCAGTACCGGCAAGGACTCACTCGATGAACAGCAGCAGGCCGCTGGCCACCAGCAAGGCCGCCAGCGCGCGCTGCACTTGCCGCATCCTGGTGGGAGACAGGGCCTGGCGCCGCACGAAAGCCCCCGCGGCCACCCACGACAGCAAGGACGCGCCGCAGATGGGCGCATACAGGGCACAAAACACCGCCAGGGCCTGAGGATCGGCGCGGGTGTAGGCCCCGACGCCCGCCACGGCGACCAACCAGGCCTTGGGATTCAGCGCCTGCATCGCAGCCCCCGCCAAGACACCGGGCGCACGTTCGGTCGACGGTGAAGCCAAACCGCCCGAAGCCATGGCCAGCTGCCAGCCCAAGCACAGCAGAAACACCATCCCCCCCGCACGCAGCCCCCAGGCCATGGCAGGCCAGGCCGCCAGGACCGCGCCCAGACCCAGGCCCGCGGCCACCAGCAGCAGCAAAAAACCGCACGTGGCCCCGAGCACCAGGCCCAGGCTCGCCCGCAGGCCATGGCGGGTGCCACTGGCAAGGCAGGCCAGGTTGACCGGGCCGGGAGAGATCGACGCCACCAGGGCGAAGGCAGACATGGACAGCAGCAGCGACAGGGAGAGGGACATCAATGGATTTCCAGACAGCAAAGCCGCCCATGGTTCCGCGCACAGGGCTTGATGTCTTGAACAGAATTGCCCTCCCAGGCGCTCGGCAGCGCCGTGGACGCAGGCACCCACAGGGCTCAGGGCCCCAGGGCCGTGCCGCTCACATCAGCACGATGTCGTACTCGGCCTGCCCCATGGCGCTCTCGGCCTGGAGCGAGATGGGTTTGCCGATGAAATCGCTCAGGCCGGCCAGGTGCTGGCTTTCCTCGTCCAGGAACAGCTCCACCACCCGGGGCGAGGCGACGACGCGAAATTCCCGGGGGTTGAACTGGCGGGCCTCGCGCAGGATCTCGCGCAGCACGTCGTAACAGACGCTGCGGGACGTCTTGATGCGGCCGGTGCCCTGGCAGGTGGGGCAGGCCTCGCTGAGCATCTGCGCCAGCGATTCGCGGGTGCGCTTGCGGGTCATCTCGACCAGACCCAATTGCGAGAAGCCGCCCGCCATGGTGGTCTTGACCCGGTCGCGCAGCAATTGCTTGCGGAACTCGGCCAGCACGGACTGCTGGTGGTCCTCCCGGGCCATGTCGATGAAGTCCACGATGACGATGCCGCCCAGGTTGCGCAGGCGCAGCTGGCGGGCAATGGCCTGCGCGGCCTCCAGGTTGGTCTTGAAGATGGTGTCGTCAAAATTGCGCGCGCCGACAAAACCGCCCGTGTTCACGTCGATGGTGGTCAGCGCCTCGGTCTGGTCCACGATGAGGTAGCCACCCGATTTCAGATCCACCCGCCGGCCCAGGGCCTTGGCCACTTCTTCGTCGATGGCGTACAGGTCAAAAATCGGTCGCTCGCCCTTGTAGTGCTGCAGCTTGGCCGTGGCGGCAGGCATGAACTCCTGGCCAAAGGCGCGCAGGCGGTGGAACTGCTCGTTCGAGTCCAGCCGGATGGTCTGGGTGTGCTCGTTGGCCAGGTCGCGTAGCACGCGCTGCAGCAGGTCCAGGTCCTGGTGCAGCAGCGATTTCGGAGGCTGCTTGAGGGCGGCCGCCTTGATGCGGGCCCAGGTCTTGCGCAGGTAGGCAATGTCCTCCGCCAGTTCCTCGTCGCTGGCGTCTTCCCCATTGGTGCGCAGGATGAAGCCGCCCCCGCCGCCGGTTTCGGGCGTACCCGCCAGGGCCTGCAAGCGGGTGCGCAGCGCGTCGCGCTCGGCGGCCGGGATCTTTTGTGAGACGCCCACATGGTCATCCTGCGGCAAAAACACCAGCAGCCGCCCGGCAATGCTGATCTGCGTGGACAGGCGCGCACCCTTGGTGCCCAGCGGGTCCTTGATGACCTGCACCATCAGCGCCTGGCCCTCAAAGACCTGCTTCTCGATGGGCACGGGGGGCTCGCCCTTGCGGGCGAACATCGGCGCCTCCCCCTCCGGTTGGCGCTGCCAGACATCGGCCACATGCAGGAAGGCCGCGCGTTCCAGGCCAATGTCGATGAAGGCTGACTGCATGCCCGGCAGCACCCGCGACACCTTGCCCAGGTACACATTGCCCACCAGGCCCCGCTCCAGCGTGCGCTCGACGTGCAGCTCTTGGACGGCACCGTTTTCGACGATGGCGACGCGGGTTTCCTGGGGGGCCCAGTTAATCAGGATGTCGTGGTGCATGGCTCGGGCGACGAAAGCGCGGGAAATCGGAACAGCCCGCCATCATGCACCAAGCCCATGTGCCCACGTCCAGAGCGAAGCGCTGCACAGTCACCCAGGGGTCGCTGGCGGACGAGCAGGCCGGCACCACAGCAAATCGTTCTATAAATTTGGAATAAGTTATCAAAAAGTTTTGATTTATTTGAATGACGTACACCTAAAGTAGAGCCTGTCTCCTCCACATAGAAAGCGCAAACCATGAACACCCTGATCCTGAAGAACGGCGCCCTGGGCGCAAACTCCGCCACCAACGAAGTGCTGGACCACGCCGTCGCGGCCCTGCAAGCCAAGGGCCAGACGCCCACCGTGCGCGACCTGTCGGCCAACCCCCTGCCCCACATCCACGGCGGCAACCTGCAGTCCGAACTGTCCAACAACCTGATCGCCGAACTCAAGGCCCAGGACGTCGTGGTGATTGGTGCGCCGATGTACAACTTCGGCATTCCCTCCACGCTCAAGAGCTACATCGACCATGTGGCGCGTGCTGGCGAAACCTTCCGCTACACCGCCACCGGCCCGGAAGGCCTGGTGCCCGCCAAAAAAGCCATCGTGGTGATGGCCAGCGGCGGCAAGTACGACGAGGCACCGGCTGCCGGCATGGACTTTGTGCGCCCCTACCTGAAGGCGGTGTTGGGCTTCCTGGGCATCCAGAACGTGGAATTCGTGAACGTGCAGGGCGTGGCCTTTGGCCCCGAAGCCCGCACGGCCGCCATCGAAGCCGCCAAGCAGGCCCTGGCTGCCGCACTGGCCTGATCGGGCCGAAGAATGGTCTCTGAGCGGGGCCTCTGAACGCCCCCGTCAGCCCCACCGTGGTTTTGCCTGGTGGGGCTGCTGCGTTTCAGACCCGCCAGACCGGCAAGCGCCAGTCAAAGCGCAAGGCCAGCAGGCGCATGCCAGCGGTAAACGCCACCGTGAGCACCAGCGCCAGCCACGCGGGCCAAGCCAGGGCTAACAGGCCCAAGTACAGCCATCCCCCCAGGAAAGCGCACAGCGCATAGGGCCGGTGGTCGCTGAACGCGGCCGGAATGGTGTTGCAGACGATGTCGCGCAGCACCCCGCCAAACACCGGCGTGACCACGCCCATCAGCACCGCGACCAGGGCGGGCATGCCGTTGGCCGTGGCCACGTCCACCCCCACGGCGGCAAACAGGCCCAGGCCAATGGCGTCGGGGATCTGGATGGCGCGCTCGGTGGGCTCCAGGTGCTGCTGGCGCATGAACAGCATCGCCAGCGTGCTCAGGAGAAACACCCCCCACAGATACTCCTGGTGGCGCACCCAGAAGAAGGGGCGCAGGTCCAGCAGCAGATCGCGCAAAGTGCCACCGCCAAAGGCCGTGAGGAAGGCGACCGCATACACCCCCACGGCGTCGAGCCGGTTGCGCGCCCCGGTCAGCAGGCCGGACAGCATGAACGCCACCGTGGCCAGCAATTCCAGGCCGTGGCGCACCCATTCGCCCCAGCGCAGGGCCTCTTGCAAGGCCGCTTCCGCCACCTGGGCGACCTGTGCCACAGACGCAGTTTCGGGTGGCATGGGAATGCCCTCGGGCTCAGCCTGGCCAGCCCGCCGCGCGCAACAGTTGGGCGGTCTCGAACAGGGGCAAGCCCATGATGCCGCTGTAACTGCCGTTGATGCGCGGAATCCAGGCCGCCGCCTTGCCCTGCACGCCATAGGCGCCCGCCTTGCCCAGGGGCTCGCCGCTGGCGACATACGCGTCGATCTGCGCCTTGGTCAGCGACGCAAACGTGACCTGAGACACCGACAGCGCCAGTTGCCGCTGATCCTTGTGCTGCAAAGCCACCGCCGTTAACGCGCGGTGGGTACGGCCCGACAGCGCGGCCAGCATCTCGGCGGCATGGGCGGCGTCCTCGGGCTTGCCCAAAATCTCGTGGCCCAGCGCCACGGTGGTGTCCGAGCACAGGATGGGTGCCGCTGGCAGGCCCCGGCGCTGCCAGCGGGCCACCGCGGCATCGAGCTTGAGCGCCGTCACCCGCTGCACATAGGCGCGGGGCGATTCGCCGGGGCGCACGGCCTCCAGCGCTTCGGCATCTTCGGCGTGGGGGCCGTCGGCCTCGGGCAGCAGGCGCTCGTGGCGCACGCCCAGCTGGTCCAGCAGCTGGCTGCGGCGTGGGCTTTGCGAGGCCAGGTAGATGAAAAAGTCGGCCATGGGCGTTGGGGGCACTTTAGAGGTCAAATTGGCCTTCAGACCAATAGATGCAAGCGGTATTAGCTATCAATACAGGAGTAATTAAGCGCCTGAACCCCTCACTCGCGGTGATAGGGGTGGCCTGCGTTGACCGACCAGGCGCGGTAGAGCTGCTCGATCAGCAACACCCGCACCATGGCGTGCGGCAGGGTCAGATCGGACAGGCGGATGCGCTCGTGCGCGGCCTGGCGAAAGGCGGGATCCAGGCCATCGGGACCACCGATGACCAGGGCCACGTCGTCACCACCCAGCTGCCAGCCCTTGAGCCGCTCGGCCAGGGCTTTGGTGGTGAGGGACGTGCCGCGCTCATCCAGCGCAACGATGCGCGTGCCACGGGGAATGGCGGCCTCAATGCGTTCACGCTCGGCGGCATGCAGCGTTTCCAGCGTCTTGGAGCCGCGTGGCTCGGTCTTGACGGCCTTGAGCTCCACCTTCAGCTCGGGCGGAAAGCGCTTGGCGTAGTCCTCGTAGGCGGTTTGCGCCCAGTCGGGCACCCGCTGGCCCACGGCAACGATCAGCAGCTTCATGGTTCAGCAGGTGGCTTGGGCGCGGCGATCAAGCCTGGTCGGCGCTCTTGCGGACCGGGGCTTTTTTGGCGGGCGCTTTTTTGGCCGGGGCCTTGGCGGCTGCAGACTTGGCGGGCGTTTTGCGGGCGGTGGGTTTGACCACCACCGTCTTCACGGCGGACTTGGCTGGGGCTTTTTTGGCAGGGGCCTTGGCCGTGGTGCCGGAAGCGGTTTTGGCTGCTGTCTTCGCTGCAGGTTTTGCAGCCGTCTTGGCAGCGGCTTTCTTGGCTGGGGCCTTCTTCACGGCGGGCGCGGCGGCGGCTTCGGCCGCTGCCAGCTTGGCGGCCTGCTTGGCGGCAGCCGCAGGGCTCAGGGCCTTGGCTTCTGCCTTGGGCGCAGCAGCCTTGGCGGCGCCCTTGGCCGGGGCCTTCTTGGCAGGCTTGTCGGCAGCGACCTTGGCGACCGGCTTGGCCGCGCCCAGCTTCAAGCGCACGGGCTTGTCGCCCCACAACTCTTCCAGGCGGTAGTACTGGCGGATGGCGGGCTGCATCACGTGCACCACGGCGGCGCCGCAGTCCACGATGATCCATTCGCCGTTGTCCTCGCCCTCGGTGCGGGGCTTGGGAAAGCCGGCTTCGCGCACGGCATCGCGCACGCTGGAGGCCAGGGCTTTGGTCTGGCGGTTGGAAGTGCCGGAGGCCACGATCACCCGCTCGAACAGGGGGGACAGCTCAGTGGTGTCGAAGACCTGGATGTCTTGCGCCTTCACGTCTTCCAGGCCATCGACGATGGCGCGCTGAAGTTTGGTGACGTCTTTTTTGGCGGCGGTTTCCGTTTTGGGGGTGGTGGTCATCGGCATTCGTTGGAGAAAAAGGGGGTGGATGGTAGCGCTTCGCTCGCAATACCGCCAGCACAGGGCGCTGCGCAGAGTGAGGGGCAGTCCGCAAAGGCCGCCCGGTCACAAGGGCTGCCGCCCCTTGGGGGAGGCAGCGCAGCGGCGCAGGGGGGTCCGTTTCACGCCAGCCAGTCCCGGCGCACCAGAAAGTCGCGGGTCAGTGCGGCCTCGGGGCTGTCCTCGGGGTCGGTGCGCTGGTAGGACCAATTCGCATGCAGCGGCATGGACAACAGGATGGACTCGGTGCGCCCGCCCGATTGCAGGCCGAAATGCGTGCCCCGGTCCCAGACCAAATTGAACTCGACGTAACGGCCCCGGCGGTAGCGCTGGAAATCGGTCTCGCGCTCGCCATAGGCCTGGTCCTTGCGGCGCTCCACGATGGGCAGGTAGGCGCTCAGGAAGGCATCGCCGACCGAACGGGTCATGGCAAAGCCGTCTTCAAAGCCCAGCTCCGAGAAGTCGTCGTAGAAGATGCCGCCAACGCCGCGCTGCTCGTTGCGGTGCTTCAAGAAGAAGTATTCGTCGCACCACTGCTTGAAGCGGGGGTACTTGTCCTCGCCAAAAGGGGCCACGGCATCGCGGCACACCTGGTGAAAGTGGACCGCATCTTCCAGGTAGGGGTAGTACGGCGTCAGGTCCATGCCGCCACCAAACCAGCACACAGGTTCTTGCCCAGGATGGCCGGCGGCGATCATGCGCACGTTCATGTGCACGGTGGGCACATAGGGATTGCGCGGGTGGAAGACCAACGATACGCCCATGGCCTCGAACGGCGCACCGGCCAGCTCGGGACGGTGCTCGGTGGCTGAGGGCGGCAGCTTGGGCCCGCGCACATGGGAGAAGCCGCAGCCCGCGCGCTCGAACACGCGACCGTTTTCCAGGATCTTGGTCAGACCCTCACCCTGCAGGGCTTCGCCCGCGGGTTTCTGCCATCCGTCGGCCACAAAGCGGGCGCCGCCCTCGCCTTCCGCCGCCTCCAGGGCTGCAGTGATGCGGGCCTGCAGGTCCTTGAGGTAAGCAGACACCGAGGCCACGGCAGTGGCGGAATTCAGGGCGGAGGAAGCGGTCATGGAAAGGTCCGATCAGAGCAAGGGAGCCATCAGTGCTTCGCGGCAGCGCGAAAGCCGATGTCGCGGCGGTACTGGGCACCATCGAAATGGATGCCTATCGCCACGTCATAAGCCCGCTGCTGGGCGAGCTTGACGCTGTCGGCCAGCGCCGTGACGCACAGGACCCGGCCACCGCTGGTGCGGACCACACCGTCTTGCAGCACCGTGCCGGCATGGAAGACCATGGCGTCAGGCGCTTCGGCGGGCAGGCCCGTGATGGCATCGCCCTTGCGCGGATCCTCGGGATAGCCGTGTGCGGCCATGACCACACCCAGGGCGGTGCGGCGGTCCCAGTCCAGTTCGACCTGGTCGAGCTTGCGGTCCACGGCGGCGTTCAGCACGTCCACCAAATCGCTCTTGAGGCGCATCAGGATCGGCTGGGTCTCGGGATCGCCCATGCGGCAGTTGAATTCCAGCGTCTTGGGATGGCCCTTGGCGTCGATCATCAGACCGGCATACAAGAAGCCGGTGTAGGGGATGCCGTCCTTTTCCATGCCCCGGATCGTGGGCAGGATGATTTCGCGCATCGCCCGGGCGTGCACATCGGCCGTAACCACGGGGGCGGGCGAATACGCGCCCATGCCGCCGGTGTTGGGGCCTTGGTCACCGTCTTTGAGACGCTTGTGGTCCTGGCTGGTCGCCAGCGCCAGCACGTTCTTGCCATCGCACAGCACGATAAAGCTGGCTTCTTCGCCTTCGAGGAATTCTTCGATGACCACACGGGCGCCGCCCTCGTTGTGGGAGACGCCGTATTTGTTGTCCACCAGCATGAAGTCCACCGCGTCGTGGGCTTCTTGCAGGGTCATCGCCACGACCACGCCCTTGCCAGCGGCCAGGCCGTCGGCCTTGACGACGATGGGCGCACCCAGCTTGTCGATGTAGGCATGGGCCGCCACGGGGTCGGTGAAGGTGTCGTAGGCCGCCGTCGGAATGCCATGGCGCTGCATGAAGGCCTTGGAAAAGGCCTTGGAGCTTTCCAGCTGCGCAGCCGCCTTGGTCGGGCCAAAGATGCGCAGGCCGTGGGCGCGGAACTCGTCCACCACACCGGCGGCCAGCGGGGCCTCGGGGCCGACCACGGTCAGGCTGATTTTTTCGGCCTGGGCCCAGGCGCGCAGGGCCTGGGGTTCGGTGATGGGCAGGTTTTCAAATTTGCTGGACAAGGCCGTCCCCCCGTTTCCGGGAGCGACATAGACCTTGGTCACTTTGGGAGATTGGGCCAGTTTCCAGGCCATCGCGTGTTCACGGCCGCCGCCACCAATGACAAGTACCTTCATAGCGCCGCGTTGTGATAGACCTCTTGCACGTCGTCCAATTCCTCGATCATGTCGAGGAGCTTTTGCATCCGGGCGGCGTCGTCGCCGGCCAGCTCAATGGTGTTTTCCGCACGCATGGTGACCTCGGCCACCTCGGGCGTGAGGCCGGCGGCCTCCAGTGCGTTCTTGACGGTTTCGAAATCGCTGGGGGCCGTGAGCACCTCGATGGCGCCATCGTCGTCGGTGACCACATCTTCAGCCCCCGCTTCCAGGGCCACTTCCATGACTTTGTCTTCGTTGGTGCCGGGGGCAAAAATCAGCTGGCCGCAGTGCTTGAACTGGAAGGCCACCGAGCCTTCGGTGCCCATGTTGCCGCCGTACTTGC
>CAYZPX010000068.1:0-13182 GCA_964480105.1 uncultured Burkholderiaceae bacterium
TCACCCAGGAAGTGCGCGACTTTGCCGCGCAAAAGGGCCTGGCCGAGGCGCAGGCGCTGGAAGAAGGCCTGCACGCCAAAGCCGAGGAATTCCAGCAGGGCGGCGGCAGCCTGTATGTGCCGATCAAGCCCATTTGAAGGCCTGATTTGCTATTGAAATAAGAGCTACTACCGCTCGTATCCATTGGCTTAGAGGTCAATTTTGCTCAAAAAATCCCCGTGCGCTCCCGGCGGGCGCACTGGGATTTTTTCTGGGCAGGCTTCTCAGCCTGTCACCTGAAACCGCACCCGCCGTGCCGCCAGCAGGCCCAGGCAGGCGGCGGTGCCGGTCATCGCCCAGGTCCAATGCCAGCCACCCACGGTGCCCGCCACCCAGGCGATCAGCGGTGGGCCCAGGAACTGGCCCAGCGAAGAGCATTGCTGCATCCAGCCCACGGTGGTGGAGACGGTGCGCTCGCTCGGTGCTGCCCGCACCGCCAGCGAGAACAGCACGCCCGGAATCAGCCCGCCCACGGCCGAGAACACCAGCACCGCCAAATAGCGCAGCACGGGCATCCCCTCGGTCCAGGGGCCGAACACCAGCACCGCGCTGACGCCCATGCTGACAAAGCCGGTGTAGAGCAGGTGCCGCGCACACACACCGCGTTGGAGCAGGCGGCCCGAGGTGAGGTTGCCCGTCACGTTGATCCAAGAGGCCAGCGCCGTCAGGGCGCCCGCCTGCGTTGCCCCCAGTCCGGCTTGGGCGTAGATCGCGGGCAGAAAACCGATCACCGCCAGCCATTGGCTGGAATACATCGCAAACAGCAGCGCCACCTGCCAGGGTCCCCGGTGCCGCAGGGTCAGCGCCAGTGGTGCCCACCAGGCGCCAGCCGATGCGGTGCATGGCGCTGCAGCCGCAGTGCCCGTGGTCCGCACCGCATCTGAGGGAATGCAGCGCAGCACCCAGACCACGACCGCGCTGGACAGCAGCCCGAGCAGCCCCCACCAGCCTTGCCAGCCCAGGTGCTGCATGGCCAGCGGGCCCGCCAGCAAGGCCAGCGCAATGCCGGTTCCCATGTAGGTGCTCCACAGGCCCAGGTACAGCGGCAGCTGTACGGGCCGCACCAGTTGGCGGATCAGGCTGGGCGAGGGCAGGGCGGCGAGCAAAAAGCCCAGCCCCTCCAGCGCGCGCAGCACCAGCAGGCCCGTCGGGCTGGTCACGGTCATGCCCGCCAAACTGGCCAGCGCCAAAATCCCCTGCCCGGTCAGCAGGCTGCGCCGCAGGCCCAGGCGGTCCGCAGCCATGCCGGCCAGCACGCCCACCCCCATGCCGGCCATCTGCACGGCCGACAGCAAAAAGCCTGCTTGCACCAGGCTCACGCCCAGCGCCTGCTGCAGCACGGGAATGGCGGGTGGCATCTTGCCCACATGCATCGCCACAACGATGCCCGACAGCACCACGATCCAGGCGGGCGGAATGGACAAAGCGCCCGAACGGCGCTCTGGGGGGGCAACAGACAGGGAAGGGGGCACGCGACAGTCTCCAATCCGAGCTCGATGCGGCCCGTAGGTGCTGATTGTCAAGGATGGCGTACCGAAATTTTCCTGAAAGGTGGCTCGACGCGAATCATCGCATCGCGAACAGCTCCTGGTGGAAGCGCCTTCCGGGCAAGCCCATGGCCACCAGGTCCTGGCGTAGCGTCTGGCCAAATTCAGCAGGCCCACAGAACCAGACATCGGCCTCGCGCCAGTCGGGCACGGTGGCGGCCAGGCGCTGCGCGTCCAGCCGGCCGTCGCGCGGGGTCCACAGCACATGCAGCGTCACGCCAGCGGCATCGGCATCGCGCTGCAGCAGGGCCAGCGCCTCAGGGTCCAGGTCGGCGGTGGGGTGGAACAGGTCAATGCGCTTGCCGTCGGGCTGCCGCGCCAGCTGCTGCATCCGGGCGATGAAGGGGGTGATGCCGATGCCTGCGCCAATCCAGATCTGCCGGGGCCGCCGGCCTTTGAAGGTGAAGCGGCCATAGGGCCCTTCGATGCGCACCGGGTCGCCCGGCTGCACGTTCTTGGCCAGCGTGCGGGTGTAGTCGCCCAGGGCCTTGACGATGAAGCGGATGTTCCCGTCCCCGCGCCAGTCCGAGGCGATGGTGTAGGGGTGCGGGCCCTCGGCCGGGTCCAGCGTCACAAAGGCGAACTGGCCGGCGGCATGGCCGGGCCACTCGCCTTGGAGCTTCATTCCCAGCTCAATCACCTGCAGTTTCTCGTGCACCACCCGCTCGGTGACTGTGCCCAGCACTTGGCGCTGGCGCCCCACCCGGCGCAGCAGCACGACCACGGCCGACAGGCTACCGGCAGCCAGCAGCACACCCAGCGTCCAGCCCAAGGGGGTGCTCCACTGCGCCCGGTCCAGCAGCACCACCGTGTGCCAGACCAGCGCCAGGTAGGCCACGGCCAGCAGCCGGTGCGTCTTGAAGAACCAGCGGTAGGGAAACCACTTCACCAGCGCCAGCACGACCAGCACCACGACCGCGTTGAAGGCCTGCTCGCCCATCTCCTCGGCCAGGTGCCGCTGGCCTTGCAGAAAGGCCCACCACCACTCTTCGGGCGGGGCCGGGCGGGGGCGACGTTCTTTGGGCAGGTCCTCGGCCAGCCAGTGCGCCACCGACCAGGCCAGCGCGGCGATTCCCAGCCATTTGTGCAGCCGGTACATCTTGTCCAGCCCGCCAAAAAAGCCCTCGAACACCACCGGCCGCACGGCCAGCACCAGCGCGAGCGCCATCACGCCCATGGCCATCACCCCGGTCCATTGCAAGAGGGGCCAGCGCCAGGCAGAAATCGACAACAAACTGGCCCAGGCGGTGGTGTCCGTCCACCCCCACAGGGCGGTCAGGCCGATCAGAAAAATCCCAAGAAAGGTGCGGATCGTGGTCATTGCAGGCACTCGCGCAGTCAAACAGCCCCTATCGTGCCAGCGGTCGGTAAAGCGGGGATGAACATCCACCCCCCGTCGTTCCGCAGTGGCGGCATCCAGGCGAAAATAGCTATTAAAAAGAGAGCTACTACCGACCGTATTGATTGGGCTTGAGGAGAATTTTGCTGGTTTTTAGTCCCGTGTCACGCGCAGCACTTCCTCGCGGCTGGTGATGCCGGCCTGGACCAGACGCTCGCCGTCGTCGCGCATCAGGGTCATGCCCTGGGCGATGGCGGCGGCGCGGATCTCGGCCTCGGAGGCGCTGTTGTGGATCTGGGCGCGGATGGCATCGTCGGTCACCAGCAGCTCGAACACGCCGGTGCGGCCCGCATAGCCGCTGTGCTTGCAGGCCTCGCAGCCCGCGCCGTGGCAGTGGCTGCAGTATTTGCGCACCAGTCGCTGGGCCAGCACGCCCAGCAGGGAGCTGCTCAAGAGGAAGGGCTCCACGCCCATGTCGATCAGCCGGGTGACAGCGCTGGGCGCGTCGTTGGTGTGCAGCGTGGCCAGCACCAGGTGGCCCGTCAGGCTGGCCTGGATGGCGATTTGCGCGGTCTCGAAATCGCGGATTTCGCCAATCATGATCACGTCCGGGTCCTGGCGCAGCAGCGCGCGCAGGGCCTTGGCGAAGGTCAGCTCAATCTTGGCGTTGACCTGGGTCTGGCCCACGCCCGGCAGCTCGTACTCGATGGGGTCTTCCACCGTCATGATGTTGTTGGTGGCAGCGTCCAGGCGCTGCAATGCCGCGTACAGCGTGGTCGTCTTGCCCGAGCCGGTGGGGCCGGTGACCAGGATGATGCCGTGCGGCTGGCCGATCAGCCCCTCGAAACGCCGCAGCACCTCGCCCTGCATGCCCACCGCTTCCAGGCTGAGCTTGCTCTCGGACTTGTCCAAGAGGCGCAGCACGGCCCGCTCGCCATGGGCGCTGGGCAGGGTGGAGACGCGCACATCGATCGCCCGGGTGCCCAGGCGCAGGCTGATGCGGCCGTCCTGCGGCAGGCGTTTCTCGCTGATGTCCAGGTCGGCCATGATCTTCAGCCGCGAAATCAGCGCCGCGTGCAGCGCCCGGTTGGGCTGCACCACCTCGCGCAGCGTGCCATCGACACGAAAGCGCACGCTCGAATGCCGCTCGTAGGGTTCGATGTGGATATCGCTGGCGCCGTCGCGCGCAGCCTGGGTCAGCAGCGCGTTGAGCATGCGGATGATGGGCGCGTCGTCGGCCGTTTCCAGCAGGTCTTCCACGGCGGGCAGGTCCTGCATCATCCGCGAGAGGTCGGCATCCGACTCCACCTCGCTGACCACGGTGGCCGCGCTGGATTCGCCCTGTGCGTAGGCCGTGCTGATGCGCTGGGCCAGGCTGGTGGCATCCAGCAGTTGCAGCTGGCGCACCGGGTGCTTGCGCAGCACCTCGGTCAGCGCGCTGGTGTCCGGTGCGGGGCCGTGCCAGAGCACCAGCTGCTGGCCGTCGTCTTCCAGCAGCAGCTGGGCGGTGCGCGCAAAGGCGTAGGGCAGGGGGTGGCGCATGGCAGCTTCTTGGTGGTTCAGCGTTCGCCAGGCACAGGCACCTCGTTGGGCGCTGTCTGCACGTTGCCGGGGGTGCCCAGCATCGGGGCGATGCCGCCGGCCGCATTGCCGTCCCGCTCCAGGGCCGGGAGCACCGGGGCACTGGAGACGCCGCGCAGCAGGGCGTTCTCGCGGGGCTGCACCGTCCCCTGGATGCCGCGGATCATGTCGTAACGGTCCATGCTGAGGCTGGCGCTGGCATTGCCATCGCGCACCACCACCGGGCGCAGGAAGACCATCAGATTGGTTTTCTCGCGGCCCCGGGCTTCGCTCTTGAACAGGTTGCCCAGCACTGGCACATCGCCCAGGCCTGGGACTTTCTCGGCGTTGCCCGAATAGCGGTCCTGCAGCAGGCCGCCCAGCACGACGATGCTCCCGTCCTCGACCAGCACCGAGGACTCGATGGAGCGCTTGTCGGTGGTCGGGCCGTTGGGGTCTTTCAGGGTGGCGGCATCCACGCTGGAGACCTCCTGGAAGACTTGCATCTTCACCGTGCCGTTCTCGCTGATCTGCGGGCGCACGCGCAGCGACAGGCCCACGTCCTTGCGCTCCACCGTGGTGAAGGGGTTGACTGCGCCATTGGTGCCGCCGGTGTTTGTGAACGATCCTGTCGGGAAGGGCACGTTGCGGCCAATCACGATCTTGGCCTCTTCGTTGTCCAGCGTCAGCAAATTGGGCGTGGACAGCACGTTGCCGTCGCCGCTGCTTTCCAGAAAACGCGCGAGAAAGCTCAGCGTGTAGTTGCCGTTGTAGCTGTGGCCAATGCCAAAGTTCAGGCCCGAGGCGGGGCGCACCCCGCTGGCCACGCTGCCGGTGGCTGCGGCAATCGCCAGGTCGATGATATTGGCCCCCGCCTGGGACGAGTTGGTGCCAATGATGCCGATGTTGCTGTTGCCATTGCGCCCCAGCAGCCCTTGCCACTGGATGCCGAACTCGGCGGCCTTCTTGGCGTTCACCTCCACGACCAGGCTCTCGACCAGCACCTGCGCACGGCGGGTGTCGAGCTGGTCGATCACCATCCGCAGCTGGCGGTACACGGGCTCGGGCGCCGTGATGATCAGCGAGTTGGTGGACGGATCGGCCTGGATCTGCCCGCCGGTCGAGGGCTGGTTGCTGGGGCCTGACAGGCTGGGAGTGCTCAGGCCCAGGCTCATGCCCTGGCTGGTGCTGCCTGCAGGCGTGGCCGCCGCCAGCGTGCCGCTGCCTCCCAGTGGGGTGCTGCCGGCCACGCTGCCTCCCAGGCCCAGCCCTGCGCCGCCGAGCGTGCCTCCCATGCTGGCCATGGCGGCCCGCAGCGTGGCCGCCAGCTTGACCGCATCGGCATTGCGCAGGTGCACGACGTGGATGTTGCCCCGGGCAGCGCTGCTGCCAGGCAGCGGTGGCTGGTCGAGCTTCTCCACCAGGGCCCGCACCTGCGCCAGGCGGGCCGGGTTGGCGGCGCGCAGGATCAGCGCGTTGCTGCGTGGCTCGGCCAGCAGCGTGGTGCGAAAGCCGGCCTCCGTGCCACCTGCGGCCGTGGCGGCGGGCGCCCCAGGGGTCCCGGGCGTGCCGCCACCGCTGTCGATCAGCCGGCTGACCAGTGGGGCCAGTTCGGTGGCCAGCGCATGCTTGACCGGGATCACCTCCACATCACTGGCATTGGCCACGTCCATCGCCGCGACGATCTTGGCCAGGCGCTGCAAGTTATCGGCGTAGTCGGTAATGACCAGGCTGTTGTTGCCCGGGTTGACGTTGATCGTGTTGTTCGGACTGATGAGCGGGCGCAGCACCGGCACCAGGTTGTTGGCATTCTCGAAGTTGAGCTTGAAGATCTGGGTGACGATCTGGCCACCGGCGGGCGTGCTGCCTGGCGCCGCGCCCTGGGACACGCTCACATTCCCGCCCTGCAGCTTGGCATCGGCCTCGGGCACCACCTTGTAGAGACCAGCGGCTTCGACCACGGTGAAGCCCTGCAGGCGCAGCGCAGCCAGGAACTGGTTGAAGGCGACCATCGGCGGCACGGGCTTTTCTGCGACGAGGTTGAGCTGGCCCTTGACGCGCGGGTCCACCACCACGTTGCGCCCGGTGATCGTGGCCATGGTGCGGGCCACGGCCTCGATCTCGGCGTTGGCAAAGTTCAGGGTCACCGGTTCGCCCGGACGCACGCTGCCCGTGGCAGGGGTTTGGGCCATCAAATGGGCAGCAGAGGCCGTCAAAGCTGCGGTAATAGCTATCTTTTTAAGAGCGTTTTTGGCAGGGTGGAACGGCAAAAAGGGCACAAAAGTCATGGAATCAACCCAGGGAGAGGAGGGCGCGCGTGCCTTGGCGGCGGCCCAGAAGGTTCAGGAGGTTGGACAGGGCGTCGGCCCGCTCGGGAAGGGCCTCGGCTTCGCCGTTCAGGCGCAGGCGCTGGCCCACCCATTGGCCCTGTCCCCGCAGCTGCAAAGCACCTTCCAGGGTGCTCAGGGCCAGCGTGGGGCTGTCGCCGCCCTGCAGGACCAGGCGGTAGCTGCCCAGGGGCTTGAGGGTGGACAGCCGCGAAGCGATGGCCCGCGCTTCCAGCACCGCTTCGCCCTGCAGGCGCAGGCGCCCTGCCGCCCAGTGCACGGCCAGGCCCTGGCTGCGCAAGGTGAGCTGCCCTTGCAGCTGCACGGTGTTCCACGGCGTGCCCAGGCCGGCCAGCAGGGCGGCAGGCCATTGGCTGGTGCTGTCGTCCAGGCGAAGGTGCAGGCCCGACAGCCCGGCTGCGAGCGTGGCGCGCACAGGCACCTTGGGGGTGCAGCAACCGGCCTGGAGCTGCAGGTGCAGGCCATTCCAGCGGGGGCGCAGCTGCCACTGCAGCCGCCCTGGCAGCGCCGCCCGGTCCTGGCTGGCATGGCCACCGGTCAGCAGCAGCTGTGCCGATCCAGTCCAGACCGTGCCGCCCGGCTGGGCCAGCTGGACCCGCCCGCCGCTGGCCTCGGACAGTCCCCACGCGACGACCGAGGCCGGCAGGAACGCCACGCCGCTGCCCAGGGCGCCCAGCGCGAGTCCCCACGCCGCCCAGCCCCAGGCGGTGCGTGGGGCGTTTTGGCCAGAGCGCTCGGGCTTCTGGCCCGCAGGGCGAAGGGGCAGACGGGACAGGGCAGGGCTCATGCGGTGGACATCAGTGCGGTGGAGCGTGGTGGCCGTTCAGCGCCCGGGCAGGGCCAGCACCAGGCGGCCATCCCAGCGGGCCACCGTGTCGGTCGCTCCAGGGGTGCGCACCAACTGGGCTTCCACCGGCTGGGCGCGGGCGTTGCTGCGGGCTTCGGCCAGCCAGCGGGCCAGGTCGCTGGCGCGGGCGCCTTGCAGGGTCACGGTTGCCCGCTCGCCCACGGCCTGCAGCTGGGCGCTGTTGCCCAGTTGCTGGGCCAGGCTGTTGCGCAGCAGGCCCATGGCATCGCCGCCCGGGTTGGCGGGGGTTGCCGCCTGGAGCTGTTGGGCCTCGGTCTGCAGGGCCTGCATCTGCTGCAGCTGGCGGTCCAGCGCGGCATGCCGGGCCGGGGCGTTGCGCAGGGTGTGCCAGGCGGGCGCCAGGGCCACCCACCAGAGCAGCGCCAGGACCAGCACGGCGCCAGCCATGCGGACCAGTCCCTGTTCGCGGGGGGCCAGGGCCTGCCAGCGTGCAGTCCAGGCGGGGGGCAGTTGCATCATGGCTGGCCCTCCGGGCGCAAGGTCAGGTGGCCGCTGTCGGCGGCGAGTGCAAATCCCAGGGCCTGCACCCGGGCCTGGGCGTTGGCCAGGCGGTCGGGCGCAAGCTCCACGCCATTCAGGCGCAGCGTGCCAGGGGCAAATTCCAGTCCGCTGGGCAGCGGGCCTTCGGCCAGCGCCGTGCCCGCAGCGGCCAGCAGGGCTTCCAGGTCCTGGGGTCCGGCGCTGCCCGCCATCTGGCGCAGCAGGGCCAGTTCCCGGGCCATCTGCACTGGCGCATCCACCACCACCGCCACCTGCGGGAAGGTCTGGGTCAGCGTACTGCGCACGGCGGCTTCCTTGCGGGCGATGGCCTGGCGCTCCTGCCAGGCCGCAGTGTTCAGGCCCAGCACCTGCACCAGCACGCCCAGGCCCACGGCCCAGCGGGCGGCCCGCCACTGCGGGGCTTGGCGCAGCGCGCGGAACTGTTCGCGGGCCTGGCGTAGCAGGCGCGTCCGGCCGGTGCTGGCCAGGTCGAACTGGCCGAGTTCCCAGGGGCCACGGGCGGCGTCCAGGGCCCGCTGTTCTGGTATCTGCAAGGTGACAGGGCGGCCCAGCACCTGTTCGGCCAGTGCGGCCACGGCCGGCTCGGCCTGCACAGGGGGGCTGTCGCTGCCCGCCAGGCCGGTGCCCAGGCCCCACAGGGCCAGTGCGGCACTGGACAAGGGCAGCCAGGCCAGACCCTGGTGCGGTTCCAGGCCCGTGTGCACCAGCCAGGCCTCTTCCGGGGAGCCCAGCACCCACGTGCGTGCAGGGCCTCCGGGGGTGCATTCCGGCACCACCCGACCGGGGCGGTGTCCTGCCGCTTCCAGGGCCTGCAGGTGTTCGCGCAGCCACGCCCGGTCGCACACTGCCACCCAGCAGGTTTGGCCAGCGCGGGCCTCGGGAGCGAGTGCAAAGTGCAGCTGGGCGGGGTCGTCCAGCAGCTGGTCTTCCAGCAGGCCTTCCAGCACGGTCCGCACCCGGGTGGCAGCGCTGGCGCCCAGCGGCAGGCCAGGGGGCAGTCCCACGCGGTGCCAGGACAGGGCTTGCACCGGCACCACGGCCACGGTGTCGCCTCCCCGGCTGGCGGCGGGAAGCAATGCGGCGGCCGCACTCTCATGGCGCAGGGCGTGGCGGCCGTCGGCGGTCAGGGTGTAGCGGTAGGCGGTGCCAGGCCCCGGACGGGCCAGGGGCAGGGTGAGGATCAGGGTGCTCATGGGCGGATGTGGCGCGCCATTGTAGGGGGCGGTTTTGACAGGGATGTGGCAGGGACTGCGCTCACGGTCGCTGGGGGCTGGAGGGCGCCATCGGCAGGGTGGGACCACCGCGCTCGCGCAGCAGTGGAAGCACTTCGCCCCCTCTGCGCCGCACGATGGAACGCTCTTCGACCAAGGTGCCATCCAGCCGCAGGCGCCCTCGCACTTCAAAGTAGGACGAGCCCACCCCGTGCAGGTTGGGGTCCAGCGTGCGCTGGGGCCCCAGCAGGTCCTTGACATCCTGGAGGCTGCGGAAATGCCGGGCTTCGCGGGCCCGCAGCAGGGTCTGGATGCCCGCAGCGTCCAGTCCGTCCAGCGTGGCATAGAGCACTTCCGGACCGGCCGTGTTCAGGTTGACCGGGGTGCGCTCGGGCAGCCAGGCCACATGGGGAGCCAGCGCTGCCACCGTGGACGGGGGTAGCCCCAGCCAGCCCAGGCTGGCGGGCGTGGGCGGTTGCAAGGGGGCGTTGTCACCGTCGCGGTCGTCGGGGGCCTGTGCCTGGCGCACCCCCTCCACCAGCTGGTTCAAGGCCGGTGCGGGCAGGCCCAGCCGCTCGAACAGCCGGGAGAGGCGCCGGAAATCCGCCGGTGCGATCTCGCCGTCCGGCTGCACCAGGTTGGCCAGGTTGAGCCGCGCCTGCAGGTCACTGATCTGTCCCGACAGAAAGGCATCTGCCATGTCGGTGCTGGCATCGTCGGCCTGCGCCACATTGTTCTCGGCGGCCAGGAAGGTGGACAGCCGCGCTTCCTGCAAGGGCACCGACCAGGGCTCGGCCAGGTGGTCGGCCAAGCCGCCGGCGCGGGCGTCCTCGCGCAGCACCAGGCGCGACCAGTCTTGTGCACCGACCAAGATCCACGCAGCTTGGGCCCGTGCGCGTTCGGCCGCTTCCAGGGCCACGTCCCGCCATTGCTGCCATGCCGCCGCTGCCGCCAGGCTGGCAACCAGGGTGACGGTGAGCATGGCCGTCAGCAGCGCCACCCCCGCCTGCTTGCCAGGCCCTGTGCCAGGCACGGGCTGCCGGCCGTTCATGTGCGGCCTCCCGACAAGGTGGGCTGCACCCAGTCTCGCGTGAGCTGCCCTGTCAGGGCCTGGCCTGGCGGCAGGGTGATCTGCAGCCGCACGCCTTCGGGCAGCGCTCTGGCGGCGGCATCGCGGGCCACGGCACCAGGGTTGCCGCCCTCCGTGGGGGCGGGCGCTTCGGTGCCTGTGCTGGACAGCGGGTTGGACCAGGCCCCACCCCGGTAATAAAACAGTTGCCATTGCACCAGCGGCACCAACGCGACCTCGTTGCGCCGGTCGGCTGCACTCGGGGTGCGGGCCCATTGCGCAGCCTGCTGCCAGGCGGTGCGCCATTCGCTGCGGGTGCGCACGGGGGCGGATTGCCAGCGCAGCCACTGGTCCACGCCCTGCACCGTGCGTACCGTCCAGGCCACGACCTGCGCACCGGCGTCGGGCGCCGTGCCGTGGCGCCGGGTGATGCGCAGCACCTGGCCGTCCCAGTCCAGCGGCAGGGTGTGGGGCAGCACCAGCATCGCATCCAGGTCCGTGCCCCACTGCCCCAGCGCGACCTGCAGCACGGTCAGTTGGCCGCTGCGTTCGCGGGTTTGTTCTTGCGCTCGCACCATGCCGTCGATCCCGCGCCAGGACATCAGTGCGAGCAGCGCCAGCGCCGCGACGGCCACCAGCAGCTCGACCAGGGTAAAGCCGTGTGCCCGGAGTCTTGAACGGCCTGCCATCAGTAGCGCCCCACCACGGTGGACAGCCGCAGGATGGGCTGGCCCTGGTCCAGCACCTGGGCATCGACCCGGCGGAACACCGGATTGGGCGTGGGCCGCACCACCAGCAGCACTTCCAGCGCCCGGTCGGCCTGGTCGCAGGCCTGGCGGCTGTCGCCGATGCCGGGCAACTGGCGTGACAGGCGGGTGGCCACCAGCGCGTTCTCGGCGCAGAGCTGGGCCAGCAGGATGTCGCTCTGGCGCTGGGCATTGCGCGTGAGCGCACCGGTGGCCTGCAGTCCGGCCGTCAGCGCGATGGCGACGATGCTCAGCGCCACCAGCACCTCGACCAAGGTGAAGCCTTGTTGCCGGTATCGGTTCAAGGCGCAGGCTCCGCCAAGGCAAAGGGCCGCAGCCCGTCGGTGGCCACCCGCAGCTGCAGGCCTGGGTGGTCCGGGTGGACCAGCACGACGGATTGCGGTGGCAGCAGCGGCTCGGGGCCGAGCACCAACACGCCGGGGCCGGCGACCCGGGTACCCGCGTTCAGCCATTGGTTGGGAAGGGCCTGGGCCGGCAGGCCTTCAAAGCGAAACCCCCCTTGCGGCAGCGCCTGCCAGCGCACCAGCGCCCCACTGGCCCGGGCTTGGGAACGCCCGGCTTCGAGCAGCGCGGTCAGCCGCACCGCCTCGCGCTCCAGCAGGCTTTGGCCGCTGTCACGCAGCGCCAGCGCCACCCCCGCCGTGGCCAGCGCCATGATGCTGACGACGACCAGCAACTCCAGCAAGGTAAAACCGAATGTCCGATGAGGTGAGCGGGGTTTCGCCGCCGGGCCGCCCCAAGGCGAAACGCGGCCCCCTCGGGGGGCAGGGAGCGACATGAAATGCGCGACCGTGGGGGCCACATTTATTGCCAGCTGCCGATGTCCGCGTCCTTGCCTTCGCCGCCCGACTGGCCATCAGCACCGAAGGACATGATGTCGATTTCGCCCTTGATACCGGGGTTCAGGTACTGATAAGGACGGCCCCAGGGGTCGTTGGGCAGCTTTTCCAGGTAAGGCTTCCAGTTGCCTGGGATAGGGTTGGTTGTGGGCTTGGCGATCAGCGCCCTCAGGCCTTGCTCGGCCGTGGGGTAGCGCTGGTTGTCCAGGCGATACAGCTTGAGCGCCTGGCCCAGGTTGGTGATGTCGGTGCGCGCGGCCGTCACCCGGGCGTCGTCGGCGCGGTCCAGCACATTCGGCACGATCAGCGCGGCCAGCACGCCGATGATCACCAGCACCACCATCAACTCGATCAGCGTAAAGCCGCGTTGCACGCTGCGGCGGGCAGTGGAAAGGGCGGGACGGACAGAAGAAATCAGGGCAGAACGGGTCACAGAAGGCCTCGGGTGGGTCGAATCGCGTGAATCATAATCGGCGCATGGTTGGCAACACATACAGCAAATGGGGCGTGCGCCTGGGGACTTTCGCCCTGTGGCTGGCGCTGGGCGGCAGCGTCGTTTACTGGGGCTTGCGCCTGTCGGTGCCGCCTGGGGGCGTTCCAGTGCCGCCGGTCGCGGGCCCCGCCGCAGCGATCGACGCAGAGGCTGTGGCCCGGGCGCTGGGGGCGGGGCCTGCGCCCGCTGCGCTCGCGGCTAACCAGGCGCCCGTGCCCGCCGATGGCCGTCTGGTGCTGCAAGGTGTGCTGGCCGGCCAGGCCCAGGCCAGCGGCGCTGCGCTGATCGCCGTCGATGGCCAGCCGCCCAAGCCGTTTCGTGTGGGGGCCGCAGTGGGTGACCTGGTGCTGCTGGCGCTGGGCCCGCGTGAAGCCCGCCTGGGCCCGCGTGCCGACGGGCCCGTCAGCGTGACGCTGGAAGTCCCGGTCCGCCGCTGAGCCCGAACCGTTTACAGAGGGTGTTTTTCCCAGCTGCCCCAGGCGGGTGCGGCGGCCGGCCATTCCGTGGACTGGGGCAGGCGCTGCCCTTGTGGGCCATTCAGCCAGGTCACGCAGCGGGCTACGCCGGCATGGCTGATCCAGACCACATCCTGGGCTTCTTG
>CAYZPX010000069.1:0-13027 GCA_964480105.1 uncultured Burkholderiaceae bacterium
GCCTGGATGTATTCCATGATGTGGCCGATGTGGAAGTTGCCGTTGGCGTAGGGCAGGGCGGTGGTGACGAAGAGTTGGCGGGCGGGCATGTCGGTGAAGGCGTCGAGGAGGGCGCTGCAGGCGTCCAGGGCGCTGGCGCGCCGAGGGCGGAACCCGTGATTTTAGGTCGGCTGGGCTTCGGGCGGCGCCGACGGCGCCGGCAGCGGCCCGGGGTCCTGCCAGCCGAAGAAGCGGCACAGCTCGCTGCGGTGGGCCAGTGCGTCCCGCCGGCCCAGGGCCATCAGCTCGCGGGTGTAGCCGCGCTCGAACAGCAGGTAGCTGGCCAGGCCGGCGCTTTTGGCGTCCTGCGGCCGCTTGGAGACGCCCAGGCTGCCCAGCAGGGTGCGCACGGTGAAGGGCAGGTCGTCCAGGTGGCGGCTGGCGATGTCGTCCAGCTGCTGCGAAGGGGCGATCACCATCAGTTCGATGGGGCGCAAGGGGCTGCGCGCGCGGGCGTCCGGCGGGATCAGCGCCAGGGTCTGGTTGATGCGCCGGGCGCGTTCGATGTCCACCGACAGCGCATCCAGGAAGATGCTGGACAGCGCATGCCCCGCGATCTGCGCCAGCGAGGGGTAGCCATCGCCCCGAGGTCCCTGGATGCCCCCCTGGGGCTCGTGCAGGCGCCCGGCGCCAATCACCAGGATGCGCTCGGCCCCCAAGTGGATGGCGGCCGACAGCGGGGCCGATTGCCGCATCGAGCCGTCGCCAAAGTATTCGGTGCGGTCTTCCACGGGCAGCGCCCGTGCCGGAAATACGAAGGGAATGGCCGAAGACGCCAGCAAATGGTCGTGGGTGATCGGCCCCCGGGCGGCCTTGCGTTGCGAGCGCACCCAGGGCTGCAGCGATTCGGCGGTTTCAAAAAACGTCAGGTGCTCGCCCGAGCTGTAGCTCGACGCCGTCACCGCCAGCGCATGCAGGTGGCCGGCCTCGATCAGTCCGGGCAGCTGCTCCAGCGGCACCAGGCGCTGCAGCAGCGCGGCCAGCGGGCTGTTGTCCAGCAGCGACTGCGGCCGCATCCGCCCCCAGCGGGCCAGGGCCCAGCCCAGCGACAGCAGCGTCAGCCAGCGCGCGCCCGTCTGCATCACGCCCAGGTAGTCGGCCCGGTAGACCTGCTGCGCCCGGAAATTGCGCCACACCCGGGCCACGCGCCGCACGGCGCGGTCGAACTGCCCGGCATGGCAGGCCAGCGCGGCGGCATTGATCGCTCCGGCCGAGGTGCCGGTGATGATGGGGAAGGGGTTGGCCCCCTGCTGCTGCCCGCAGGCACGGCGCAGTTCGGCGATGGCTTCGAGCACGCCCACCTGGTAGGCGGCCCGCGCGCCGCCGCCGGTCAACAGCAGGCCGGTGCGCGGGGCGGTGGCCGGACGGGGCGGGTGGGGCTGCGGCAGGGGGGTCATGGCGGCAAAGGTCAGGCGGATGTCACATTGTCGGCGTAGCCTGCTTGCCCTGGTAGGGTGGATGCGCGCCCACAGGCGGGCTGGGGGAAACCCCCGACAATCCCTGCCCTGGCGGCCCTGCGCCTGAACCCTGTGTGATCGGTGGCTTCCCATGTCCCTGGAAAAATTCAAAACCATGCTCGACAAACAGAAACGGGTGGAACAGCTCGTGCGCAACCAGCAGCTGTCGCGGCATGACGTGGCCCAGGAACTGCTCCACCTGCAGCAGGAAACCGAGCTGGTATCGGCCATTGCCGCGCAGTCCGCGACCGAGCTGGCCGAAATCCTGGACGCGCTGCCGCCGGAGCAGGCCCGGCCCGTCTGGGAAAAAATCCCCGCCGAGCGCCAGAACGATGTGCTGTGGGAGCTGTCGGACGAGCGCCGCCTGGCGCTGGCCCCCGACCGCGAGCCGGACATCGAAAGCCGCCGCGTCAGCGTGTTCGAGCTGGTCGATGGCCGCCTGCGCGAGGTACCGATCACCGGCAAGAAAGACCTGGTTGGCCTGCGCCCCATCTGGGTGGACCTGGTGCATGCCAGCAAGGCCGAGCGCACGCTGATCGGCGCGCATTTCGATGTGGACCTGCCCGATCCGCTGGACGTGACCGACCTGGAGGTCAGCGCGCGCTTTCACATTGAGGAAAATGACGCCATCTACCTGCACGCCAACTTTCTGCTGGACCGCGAGGGCGATTCGCGCAGCGTGCCGGTGGCGTTGGTGCTGCATGGGGGCATTTTGTTTTCGCTGCGCGACGAGGAGCTGCCGGTGTTTCGCCTGCAGCGCCGCCTGGCCCGCACCCAGCCGGGCTATGTGAGCGATGCGGTGGACGTGCTGCTGGACCTGTACCGGGCCGATGTGGAGTCCTCCGCCGATTCGCTGGAGAACATTTACGCCACCTTGGGCAAGGTTGGCAAGCTGGTCTTGAACGAGACCGTCAGCGACGAGCAGGCCGCCGCCACTCTGGCCGAGATTGCCGAGGAAGAAGACCACAACGGCCGCATCCGCAGCAACATCCTGGACACGCAGCGCGCCACCAATTTCTTGATGCGCAGCCGCCGGCTGACGCCCACGCAGTTCGACGACGCCAAGCAGATCCTGCGCAACATCGAATCACTGAACAGCCACACGGCGTTTCTGTTCGACAAGATCAACTTCCTGATGGACGCCACCATCGGTTTCATCAACATCAACCAGAACAAACGGGTGAACCAGCTCACCGTGTTCAGCGTGGTGTTCGGCCCGATCAACATCCTGGCGGGCATTGGCGGGATGTCGGAGTTCTCGATGATGACCGAGGGCATCCCTTGGCCCGTGTCCTTTGGCGCGCTGTTGGTGGGCATGGTGCTGATCGGCATCGCCACCCATGCGGGGCTCAAGCATGTTGAGCGCAACCGCACGCGCAGCGTCAAAACCACCAAGCCGCCCAAGGGCATTCCGCCTGCGTGAAAACTGGCTCCAGGGGCCGCTAGACTACGCGCCCTTACCAGGAGTCTCACCCCATGGCCGTCACCGAACAAGCCCTTTTGACCGCGCTCGCGACCGTGCGCGATCCCTACACCGAGCAGGATTACGTCAGCACCCGCGCGCTGCGCAATGTGCGCATTGATGGTGGGGTGGTGGCTTTTGACGTGGAACAGGGCTATCCCGCCCGCAGCCAGGAAGCCGCCCTGCGCGAGCGCCTGGAAGCCGCCGCCCGCACCGTGCCGGGTGTCGAGCGCGTACAGGTCCAGATCCGCACCCAGATTGCCGCCCATGCGGTGCAGCGTGGCGTGTCGCTGTTGCCGGGTGTCAAGAACATCGTTGCCGTGGCCTCGGGCAAGGGCGGCGTGGGCAAGAGCACCACCGCCGCCAACCTGGCGCTGGCGCTGGCTGCCGAGGGCGCCCGCGTGGGCGTGCTGGACGCCGACATCTATGGCCCCAGCCAGCCCATGATGCTGGGCATCGAGGGCAAGCCCGAGAGCGCGGATGGCAAGACCATGGAGCCGCTGCAAAACCACGGCCTGCAGGTCATGTCCATCGGCTTCCTGGTCGCGCCCGAGCAGGCCATGATCTGGCGCGGCCCCATGGCCACGCAGGCGCTGGAGCAGCTCTTGCGCCAGACGAACTGGAAGGACCTGGACTACCTGGTCGTGGACATGCCGCCCGGCACGGGCGACATCCAGCTCACGCTCTCCCAGCGCGTGCCCATCACCGGCGCGGTGATCGTCACCACCCCGCAGGACATCGCGCTGCTGGACGCGAAAAAGGGCGTGACCATGTTCCAGAAGGTGGGCGTGCCCATCCTGGGCTTGGTGGAAAACATGGCGGTGCACGTCTGCAGCCAGTGCGGCCATGCCGAGCACATCTTTGGCGAGGGCGGCGGCCAGCGCATGGCGCAGGAGGGCGGCATGGACTACCTGGGCGCGCTGCCGCTCGATATCCACATCCGCCAGCAGGCCGACAGCGGCCAGCCCAGCGTGGTGGCCGACCCCCAGGGCGAGATCGCGCAGCGCTACCTGCAGATCGCCCGCAGCGTGGCCGCCAAGATCGCGCGGCAGTCCAAGGACTTTTCCGCCAGATTTCCCACCATCACCGTGAGCCAGGACACCTGATTCCAGGCCCGCCCGGCCCGCCGCAAGCACCAAAAGCAAAGGGAGCCTTGCGGCTCCCTTTGCTCCCTGTGGGGTTTGGGGTGGCGAGAACCGGTCCCGGCCCCCACCCCGCTGGCGATCAGCCCAGCTTGATCAGGTTGGTCAGGCCACCCAGCGCGCCGGTCAGGCCGCCGACGGTGCCGCCCAAGGTGCCGGTGACGCCGCTCAGCAGGCCGGTCAGGCCGTTCACCAGGCCATTGGCCTGGCTGCCAGTGTTGGTGCCGGTGTTGCCCAGGCCTTGCAGGCCGTTGCCCAGCAGATTGCCCAGCAGGCCCACCAGGTTGTTGGGTTGCAGGTTCACGGGGACGGACACGAAGGACAGGTTGCCCAGGTTGGTGGACAGGGCGCCAGCGACTTGCTGGGTTTCAACGGTGTTCAGGGTTTGGATGGCCATGGTGTGCTCCAGGAAGAAAAATCAAAAGAGGCAATTGCGGGGAGTCCCGTCAATAAAAAGGGGAGCCACGCGACTCCCCCTTTGCCATGTCAGCCTGGAATACGCCAAGGCACCCGAGGCGACGATGTGGATCAGCCCAGCTTCAGGCCGTTCAGCAGGCCACCCAGGTTCAGGCTGCCCAGCAGGCCACCCAGCAGGCCGTTCACAGCGGTGCCGACATTGGTGCCAGTGTTGTTCAGGCCGATCAGCAGGTTGCCGACGGTGTTGCCCAGGGTTTCGTTGACCAGGCCGTTCACGTTCAGTTGCACGGCAACAGCGCCAGCAGCGCCCAGATCGAGGGCCAGGCCCAGAGCGCCAGCGACTTGTTGTGTTTCAACGGTGTTCAGAGTTTGGATGGCCATTTTGATTCCAATCAAAAGAAGTTGAGGGGTTGTGTGTTTTGCGGTACACGCAAACGGACTGTATCGAAAATTTGTAACAGGCAGGTGTAACCAGTGGTGATAAATGACTACAAAACATGCAACATGCGGCGTCTTCCTCCCAGAAGCCAGCGGTAGGAGTTGCTTTTTAGCAACATCTTTTCGCAGCGCTGGCCGCTGGACAATGGTGACCCATCCGCTGCCGTAGACCCTGCGGGGTCCTGTTTCTGGAGAGCTTGCATGACCATCCGCCCCCTGGCCACGCCCGACGCAATGCGGGCCTCTCTGCGCCGCCTGCGTCACCCCAAGGGGCGCCCGCCCGACGACCAGGCCCAGGCCGAGGTGGCCGCCTTGCTGGGGGAGGCACCGCCCGAAGGCTGGCCGCACGACCGCCTGATTGAGCACCTGCACCTGCTGAACGACCACTTTGGCGTCTTGTTCGAGCCGCACTTGGTGGCGCTGGCGCGGGCCATGCGCCTGCCGGTGGCGGCCGTGTACGAGGTGGCGAGCTTCTACCACCACTTCCAGATCCAGGCCGAGGGAACCGAGGCGCCCCGCTGGGTCTTGCGCGTGTGCGACAGCCTGGCCTGCGCGATGGCCGGCTCGGCCGAGCTGCTCTCCGCCTTGCCCGAGCGCCTGCGGGCGCTGGGCCTGGGCGATGTGCGCGTGGAGCCCGCGCCCTGCGTGGGCCGCTGCGAACAGGCGCCGGTGGCGGTGCTGCACCAGCGCCCGGTGCCGCGCGCCACGGTCGAGGCGGTGTGCGCGCTGGCCCAGGCGCTGCCCACGCGCGATGCCGCCCGGCACCCGCCCAGCCCGTCCGTGCAGGAGGTGGTGCCAAATCAGCTCCCAGGCCAAGGGATTCCAGCGGAGCATGCTCTTGTTTTTGATGCCGCAGCGCAGGCGCCTTGCCGCCTGACGGACGGGAGTGAGCCCCTGTCGCCGCCCGTGGTGGACCTGGCCGCCTACCGGGCGGGCGGCGGTTATGCGCTGGCGGCGGCCCTGGCCAGCGGTGCGCAAGACCCCGAAGCCGTGATCGTGGCACTGGAGCAGTCCGGCCTGCGCGGCCTGGGCGGGGCGGGCTTCCCGGCCGGGCGCAAATGGCGGGCGGTGCGTGCGCAGGCGGCCGAGCATGGGGGGCAGCCCTTGCTGGCGGTGAACATCGATGAAGGTGAGCCCGGCACCTTCAAGGACCGCACCTATTTAGAGCGCGACCCGCACCGTTTCCTGGAAGGCGTGCTGGTCGCCGCCCAGGTGGTGGGCTGCGCGGCGGTCTACCTCTACCTGCGCGATGAATACCACGGCGCCCGCGCGGTCCTGCAGGCGGCGATCGATGCGCTGCAGGCCGACCCGCCGTGCCCGCTGCCCCCCATCACCTTGCGCCGGGGGGCGGGGGCCTACATCTGCGGCGAGGAGTCCGCGATGGTCGAAAGCCTGGAAGGCCGGCGCGGCGAGCCCCGCCTGCGCCCGCCCTACCTGGCCCAGGTGGGACTGTTTGGCCGGCCGACGCTGGCGCACAACTTCGAGACCCTGTACTGGGTGCGCGACATCGTCGTCCGGGGCCCGGCCTGGTTTGCCGGCTTTGGCCGGCGCGGGCGCCAGGGGCTGCGCAGCTTCAGCGTCAGCGGCCGGGTGCAATCGCCCGGGGTCAAGCTGGCGCCGGCGGGCATCAGCGTGCGCGAGCTGGTCGACGAATTTTGCGGCGGCATGCAGGCGGGCCACCAGCTCTACGCCTACCTGCCGGGGGGCGCCTCGGGCGGCATCCTGCCGGCCAGCCTGGCCGACCTGCCGCTGGACTTCGACACCCTGCAGCCCCATGGCTGCTTCATCGGCTCGGCGGCGGTGGTGGTGCTCAGCCAGCAGGACCGCGCCCGCGATGCCGCGCTGAACGTGATGCGCTTTTTTGCCCATGAGAGCTGCGGCCAGTGCACCCCCTGCCGCGTGGGGACTGACAAGGCCGTCCAGCTGATGCAGGCCCCCGTGTGGGACGAGGCCACGCTCGGCGACCTGGCGCAGGTGATGGGCGATGCGTCCATCTGCGGCCTGGGCCAGGCCGCGCCCAATCCCATCCGCTGCGTGCTGCGCTACTTCCCGCACGAAGTGGGGCTGGCGCCTGCCGCCCCCGCACTGTCCACGCCCCACGCCTGACCGGAGGCCCGCCATGACCGCGACCACGGAATCCACCACGAACGAAGCCGCCGAGATGATCGCCTTCGTGCTCGACGGCCAGCCCCTGCAGGCCCGCCCTGGCGAAACCATCTGGCAGTCCGCGCACCGCCACGGCACCACCCTGCCGCATTTGTGCCACCACGAAGGCCTGCGCCCGGCCGGCAACTGCCGCGCCTGCGTGGTCGAGATCGCCGGCGAGCGCGCGCTGGCCCCCAGCTGCTGCCGCCAGCCCACCCCGGGCATGCAGGTCCAGGCCCACAGCCCCCGCGCCGTGCAAAGCCAGAAACTGGTGCTGGAGCTGCTGCTGGCGGACTTGCCGGAGCAGGGCTACCGCTGGAACGATGCTCCTGATTCGATAGCTACTACCGCAACATCCACGGCTTTGGAGGCTGATTTGGCACCCGATCCGGCCTCGCAGCCCCATGGCGAACTCAGCGCCTGGGCGCAGCAGCTGGGCGTGGCGGTGCGCCCCGCCTTGCAGGCCCTGCGCCGCGAGCCGCCCGCGCCCGACCTGTCGCACCCCGCGATGGCCGTGCACCTGGACGCCTGCATCCAGTGCGACCGCTGCGTGCGTGCCTGCCGCGAGACCCAGGTCAATGGCGTGATCGGCGTGGCCGGGCGCGGGGCCGACAGCCGCATCGTTTTCGACCTGGGCGACCCCCTGGGCGAGAGCAGCTGCGTGGGCTGCGGCGAATGCGTGCAGGCCTGCCCGACCGGCGCGCTCAGCGCCAAGACCCTGCTGGGCTCGCAGCGGGTGGACCGCACCGTGGATTCGGTCTGCCCCTTCTGTGGCGTGGGCTGCCAGCTCACCTACCACGTGCGCGATGAAAAGATCGTCAAGGTCGAGGGCCGCGACGGCCCGGCCAATGCGGGGCGCCTGTGCGTCAAGGGCCGCTTTGGCTTTGACTACGCCCACCACCCCGACCGCCTGACCCGCCCGCTGCTGCGCCTGCCCGGCGTGCCCAAGGACCCCGCGCTCATCGGCGGCAGCCAGGACTGGCGCAGCGTCTTCCGCGAGGCCAGCTGGGACGAGGCCCTGGCGCTGGCCACCGCCCCGCTGCGCGCGCTGCGCGAGCGCCATGGCCCCAAGGCGCTGGCCGGCTTTGGCTCGGCCAAGGGCAGCAATGAAGAGGCCTACCTGTTCCAGAAGCTGGTGCGCACCGGCTTTGGCAGCAACAACGTGGACCATTGCACCCGGCTGTGCCACGCCTCCAGCGTGGCGGCGCTGCTCGAAGGCCTGGGCTCGGGCTCGGTCAGCAACCCGGTGCGCGACGTGGACCAGGCGGAGTTCATCCTGGTCATCGGCGCCAACCCCAGCAACAACCACCCGGTCGCCGCCAGCTGGATGAAAAACGCCGTGCAGCGCGGCGCCCGCCTGGTGCTGGCCGACCCGCGCATCACCGACCTCGGCCCGCACGCCTGGCGCACGCTGGCCTTCCAGGCCGACACCGACGTGGCGCTGCTGAATGCCCTGCTGCACACCATCGTCGAGGAGGGCCTGGTGGATCAGGCCTTTGTGCGCGGGCGCACCGAGGAATACGAGGCGCTGCGGGACCATGTGCGGGCGTTCAGCCCCGAAGCCATGGCGCCGGTCTGCGGCATTCCCGCGCCCACTCTGCGCGAGGTGGCCCGGGCCTACGCCACCAGCCCGGCGGCAATGGTCTTCTGGGGCATGGGCGTGAGCCAGCACGTCCACGGCACCGACAACGTGCGCTGCCTGATCGCGCTGGCCAACGTCACCGGCCAGATCGGGCGGCCCGGCACCGGCCTGCACCCCCTGCGCGGCCAGAACAACGTGCAGGGCGCGAGCGACGCCGGCCTGATCCCCATGATGTACCCCAACTACCGCCGCGTGGCCGACCCCCAGGCCCACGCCTGGTTCGAACGCTTCTGGGGACAGCCGCTGGACCCGCAGCCCGGCTACACCGTGGTGGAAATCATGCACAAGGCGCTGGCGCCCGACACCGACCCGCACAAGGTGCGCGGCATGTTCATCCTGGGCGAAAACCCCGCGATGAGCGACCCCAACCTGAACCACACCCGCCACGCGCTGGCCAGCCTGGAGCACCTGGTGGTGCAGGACATCTTTCTGACCGAAACCGCCTGGCTGGCCGACGTCATCCTGCCCGCCAGCGCCTGGCCCGAGAAGACCGGCACCGTCACCAACACCGACCGCATGGTGCAGCTGGGCCGCCGCGCTTTGAGTCCCCCCGGCGAGGCGCGGCAGGATCTCTGGATCGTGCAGCAGATCGCTGAGCGCATGGGGCTGGACTGGCACTACCCCGGCCCCGAATCCGGCGTCGCCGCCGTCTACGAAGAAATGCGCCAGGCCATGCCCGAGGCGTTGGCCGGCATCTCCTGGGCGCGGCTGGAGCGCGAGGGCTGCGTGGTCTGGCCCTGCCTGTCCGAGGATGCGCCGGGCGAGGCCGTGCTGTTCACCCAGCACTTTCCCACCCCCAGCGGCCGGGCAAAGCTGGTGCCCGCTGGCCTGGTGCCCGCCAACGAGCAGCCCGACGCCGACTACCCGATGGTGCTGATCACCGGCCGCCAGCTGGAGCACTGGCACACCGGCAGCATGACCCGCCGCGCCCAGGTGCTGGACGCCATCGAACCCGTGCCCACCGCCTTGCTCCGCGGCACCGAGCTGGCGCGCCTGGGGCTGGCGCCGGGCGATTGGGTGCAGGTGGCCTCGCGCCGTGGCCAGGTGCGCCTGCGCGTGCGCCGCGACGACGGCACGCCCGAGGGCACCGTCTACCTGCCTTTTGCCTATGTGGAGGCCGCCGCCAACCTGCTGACCAACCCGGCGCTGGACCCCTTCGGCAAGATCCCCGAGTTCAAGTACTGCGCCGTGGCCGTGACCCCCGCCCGGCCCGAACCGGCCTGAAACCCGATGCATCCGATGCACCCGATGAGTCCGCTGCCCGAGGCCCGAACCATGCACCGGCTTCCCCACCTGACCCAGGCCTGCGCCCCGCTGACCGAAACCATCGAGGTCCACAACGCCCTGGGCGAACGCGAAACCCTGCAGATCCCGGCCGAGCGGCCCCTGACCATTTACGTGGACCGCCGCGAGCTGGTCACGCTGATGACCCTGGGCCAGCACCCCGAATGGCTGGTGCTGGGCTACCTGTGCAACCAGCGCCTGGTCGATGCGGTGGACGAGGTCGAGTCCGTCACCGTCGACTGGGAGGTCAACGCCGCCGCCGTGCGCACCCGCCAGGGCCGGGCCCTGGCCCGGCTGCAGGAACGCAGCGCGCACCGGGTGGTCACCAGCGGCTGCGGCCAGGGCAGCGTGTTCGGCCGCTGGATGGAGGAGGCGGCCAGCCTGCACCTTCCCCCCGCGCAGCTCACCCAGGCCGCGCTGTACGGCATCGTCAACACCATCCGGCTGCACGACAGCATCCACAAGCGGGCTGGCTCGGTCCATGCCTGCGCCCTGTTCCAGGGCGATCGCCTGCTGCGCTTCGTCGAGGACGTGGGCCGCCACAACGCGGTGGACACCATCGCCGGGTGGATGGCGCTGCAAACCCCGCCGGTCTTGGGCCACGACAAGGTCTTCTACACCACCGGCCGCCTGACCAGCGAAATGGTCCTCAAGGCCGCGCAGATGGGCGTGCCCATCCTGGTCTCGCGCAGCGGCATCACCCAGATGGGCCTGCAGCTGGCCCGCCAGCTCGGCCTGTGCGCCATTGGCCGCGCCACCCACCGGCGCTTCCTCTGCTACAGCGGGGCAGAACGCCTGGTTTGGCAGCCGGAGTTGGTGCAGCAGCTATCTGCTGTCGCAGCGGTTCGGGAAATGGATTGAGCGCAAAAATCCCTTCCAGGCAAACAGGGGCGTGCAGTAATAGCTATTGAAAGCGTAGCGAAACTGTTGGCGTAGCCAGGCCAATCCCGGTGGGGCTGCGCGGGAAATGCGGCTGCGGTTATGGTTCCGCCCATGCACATTTCGTTTTTCACCTTGGGCTGGCGCACCCTGTGGCGTGACTTGCGCGCCGGCGAGCTGCGCTTGCTGGCCGTGGCGGTGGCGCTGGCCGTGGCGGCCTTGAGTTCCGTGGGCTTTTTTGCTGACCGCCTGCAGGGCGGCCTGCAGCGCGACGCCCTGCAATTGCTGGGCGGCGACGTGGTGGTGGTCAGCGACAACCCGGCGCCCGCCGCCTTCGCCGAACAGGCCCGCGCCCTGGGCCTGCGGGCTGTGGCGACGCTGGGCTTTCCCACCATGGCCCGTGCCGACGATGCCCAGGGCGGCGCCAGCAAGCTGGTGGCGCTGAAAAGCGTGGCGGCGGGCTACCCGCTGCGGGGGCGCCTGCAGGTGGCTGGGGCGCCCGGGCAGCCGGGCCAGGTGACCGACGCCATTCCCGCGCCGGGCGAGGCCTGGGTCGATGCGCCGCTGCTCGAAGCCCTGGGCCTGGCGGTGGGCGACGCGCTGTGGCTGGGCGATGCCCGCCTGCGCATCGGCCGCATCCTGGTGCTGGAGCCGGACCGGGGCGCGGGCTTTCTCACGTTTGCGCCGCGCGTGATGTTGAACGAGGCCGACCTGGCCGCCACCGGCCTGGTGCAGCCGGCCAGCCGCATCACCCACCGCCTGGCCGTGGCGGGCGACGAGGCACAGGCCGTGCGCCGCTACCGGGCCTGGGCGCAAGACCAGGTCCAGCGCCCCGGCGTGCTGGGCCTGCGGGTGGAGTCGCTGGAGAGCGGCCGCCCCGAAATGCGCCAGACCCTGGACCGCGCCGAGAAATTCCTGAGCCTGGTCGCCTTGCTGGCGGCCTTGCTGTCCGCTGTGGCCGTGGCGCTGGCCGCGCGGGGCTTTGCGGCGGAGCACCTGGACGGCGCGGCCCTCCTGCGCGTGCTGGGCCTGCGCCAGCGCACCATGGCCGCCGCCTATGCCACCGAGTTCTTGCTGGTGGGCCTGGGCGCGAGCCTGGCGGGCGTGGCCCTGGGCTGGGGCGTGCACCACGGCTTTGTCTGGCTGCTGGCGGGCCTGGTCGAGGGCGCCTTGCCCGCGCCCAGCCTGTGGCCGGCGGCGTTTGGCCTGCTGATGGGGCTGACGCTGATGTGCGCCTTTGGCCTGCCGCCGGTGCTGCAGCTGGCGCAGGTGCCGCCGCTGCGCGTGCTGCGGCGCGAGCTGGGCGGGCTCAAGCCCGCGTCCCTGCTGGTGCTGGGCCTGGGCGTGGCCGGTTTTGCGGCCCTGCTGCTGGCCGTGAGCCGCGACCGCACGCTGGGCCTGATCGCCGTGGGCGGCTTTGGCGCGGCGGTGCTGGTCTTTGCGGCGCTGGCCTGGCTGGCCGTGAAGGCCCTGCGCGCGCTGGTGAACGAGGCCACGGCCCCGCGCTGGCTGGTGCTGGCCACCCGGCAGATTGCCGCCCGGCCGGCCTATGCGGTGGTGCAGGTCAGCAGCCTGGCGGTGGGCCTGCTGGCGTTGGTGCTGCTGGTGTTGCTGCGCACCGACCTGATCGACAGCTGGCGCCAGGCCACGCCGCCGGATGCGCCCAACCGCTTCGTCATCAACATCCAGCCCGAGCAGGCCGAGCCCTTCCAGCAGGCCTTGCGCCAGGCCGGCGTGCAGCGCTACGACTGGTACCCCATGATCCGCGGCCGGCTGGTGGCGGTGAATGGCCGCGCGGTCAACCCGCAGGACTATGCCGAGGACCGTGCCAAGCGCCTGGTGGACCGGGAGTTCAACCTCTCGCACGCGCAGGAGGCGCCGGCGCACAACCCCGTGGTCGCCGGCCGCTGGGAGGCGGGCGACGCCGACGCGCTGAGCGTGGAAGAGGGTATTGCCCAGACCCTGGGCCTGCGCCTGGGCGACCGCCTGCGCTTTGACATGGGCGGCGTGCAGCGCGAGGCGCGCATCACCAGCCTGCGCAAGGTGGATTGGGGTTCGATGCGGGCGAATTTCTTCGTCATGTACCCCGTGGCGCAGATGGACAACGTGGCCGTCACCTACC
>CAYZPX010000070.1:0-12769 GCA_964480105.1 uncultured Burkholderiaceae bacterium
CGATGGCGTTGAACGGGTCGTGCGGCAGGCCGTGGCCTTGGCGCGGGTCGTAGGAGTAGAGGTCGGCGTGCATTGGCAGTCGGATCGCAGAGGGTTGCGGGGCACCCATCGTAGCGGTGTGCGAGATTCGGGTTTTTCAGAATGTTTGTTTCTGAATTTGAAATGAATTGTGAATTGATTAGTTATTTATCTTGGTGACCGGAACGTCTAAAGTTCAACCCATCGATGTTTTGGCCCTTTCGTCAGTGGCATCGACCCTTGTTGAACCTTGAATAGAAAGACCGCACCATGAACCGCTCCATTGCTTCCGCCATCGCCCTCGCTGTTGCCGCCATCGCTTCCGGCCCCGTGCTGGCCGATACCTCCAAGACCCGCGCCCAGGTCGAGGCCGAGTTCCACGCCGCCAAGGCTGCTGGCCAGATCGTCTCCGGTGAAGCCCAGCCAGACGCCGTGGTGGCCAGCCAAGCTAACGTGAGCCGTGCCCAGGTCCTGGCCGAGCTGCAGGCCGCCCAGCGCGCTGGTCAGATCGTCTCGGGTGAGGCCTCGGTGGCCCCTGTGGTGGCTGCCAGTCCCGCTGCCCAGCCCGCCCTGACCCGTGCCCAGGTCCAGGCCGAAGTGCAGGCCGCCCAGCGTTCCGGCGAACTGTCGAACCTGCGCGGCGAGATCTGATCCGCTCATCCGCTGAAGGAACCCGCACCCGGGGCCGCAAGGCCCCGGGTGTTTTTGTGTGTGCGTGGCCAAACCACCCGGGCGCCACCATCGCCACCATGTCACAAAGTGACCAGCCGTTTGCTTTTGTGACTGTATCGTCTAAAATGTGACTTATCGATGTTTGTGCTTTTCTGTGCCGGCATCGACCTTCTTCCACCCGCCCCTGCGGGGTGAAGCGCGCTGTGAATGTCCAGGAGAGCCCTTATGAACCGTCTTTACGCCCCCGCCATCGCCCTTGCGGTGGCCGCCATCGCTGCCACCCCCTTTCTGGCCGACGAGAGTACCGCCAGGACCCGCGACGAAGTCATGGCGGAATATTTCGCTGCCAAGGCTGCCGGTCTGGACGATGTGGGCGGCGAAATCGGCGGTCTGCGCAAGGATGTCGAGCCCCACCGCTATCCCCAGCCTGCGCCTTCCGGCCTGACCCGTGAACAGGTGATTGCCGACATGCAGGCGGCCCGCCGTGCGGGCCTGATGATGTCGGGTGAACTCACACTGGTCCCCCCGGTGGTCGCGGATGCGGCCCAGCCTGCCCTGACCCGTGCCCAGGTCGAAGCCGACCTTGCCGTGGCCCAGCGTGCAGGCCTGGTGATGTCGGGCGAGCTGTCGGGTCCTTTCTCCTGGTAAGCCAGGTCCGTTCCAGGATCGCCCCATGGGCCACAGCCCGGTGCCGCAAGGTGCCGGGTTTTTTCATGGGCGTTCGCAGGGCCGGTGCTCAGGTGCGCAGCCACAGCAGGCTGCCCAGGTAGGCCAGGTACGCCAGCACGAAGGCCATTCCCTCGGTGCGCGAGACCTGGCGCCCGCTGTGGAAAACCGGCAGGCACACCAGTGCCACGGCGATGGCCACCGGCAGGTCGAACCACAGCAGATCGTCCCCCACCGCAATGCCAGCGGGGGAGGCCACCACCGTCAGCCCCAGGATCACCAGGATGTTGTAGACGCTGCTGCCGATCAGGTTGCCAATGGCCACATCGCGGTCGTTCTTGACCGTGGCCAGCAGTGTGGTGACCAGCTCGGGGGCCGAGGTGCCAATCGCCACGATGGTCAGGCCGATGAAGGCATCAGACACCCCGTACACCTTGGCCATGGCCACCGCACCGGCCACCAGCAATTCCGCGCCCAGCACCGTCAGCGCCATGCCGGCCACCAGCAGGCCCATGTCCTGCGCGACCTGGCGGGCCTTGCCACTGCGTGCGGGTTCGCCCAGGGCCTGGGCGCCGAATTCGTGGGCAAACGCTGCGCGCACGGGGGCCGTTTCTTGCCGGTTCAGTTGCACCAGCACCACGGTGTAGGCGAGGGCGGCCAGCACCATCAGCGCGCCTTCGCTGCGCTGGAGCTGGCCATCCAGCGCCATCAGGAACAGGGCCAGCGCGGCGGCCACCATCACCGGCACGTCCAGCTTCACGCTCAGGGCGCGGGTGGGCAGGGGGCGGAGCATGGCGCTCAGGCCCAGGATCAGCAGGATGTTGACGATGTTGGTCCCGGCAATGTTGCCCACCGCCAGTGCCCCCTTGCCTTCGTGTGCGGCGGTGAGGCCCACGGCAAGCTCGGGCGTGCTGGTCCCCACCGAGACCACGGTCAGGCCGATCAGCAGGGGGCTGACCCGCAGCATCGAGGCCAGCCGCGACGCCGCGCGCAGCAGCAGCTCCGCACCCAGCAGGATGACCACCAGGCCGCCCAGGAACAGCACGCCCGGGTGCAGTCCCAGGGCCTTCAGCTCCACCATGTCCTGTCTTCGGGCTTCAGGCCGCAGGCGCCTGTGCGACCGCGCCTTCCACCACCGCCAGCAGGTCGGCATCGCCTTCGGACAGCACCCGGTCGGTGACGCTGCCCAGCAGCAGCGCTTCGGTCACATGGGTGCCGTGCTTGCCCATCACGACCAGGTCGCAGGGGGTCTGGCGCTCTTCTTGCAACAGGTGCTGGGCGGCCTCGCCGTGGTGCACGACGGGTTGGTAGCGCGCCGGGTCCAGACCTGCGGCCTGGGCGAGTGCCTGCAGCTGTTGCATGGCCTGGGCGCGCGCCTGCACGCGGTAGTGGTGGACCTCGGCTTCCGACACCCCGGCGTACTGCAGCATGCCCTCGAACGGCACCTCGAACACGTGCAGCAGCACCAGGTAGGCCTCTGGGGCCAGCTGGCGCACCAGCTGCAGCGCGATGGCCGAACTGGGCGAGAAGTCCACCGCCACCAGCACCCGGCGGTAGGGGCCCTGGCAGGGGTTTTTCACCACCAGCACCGGGCAGCGGCTTTTGCGCAGCAGCTGCGCGGCGGTGGAGCCCAGCAGCAGCCGGCGCCAGCGGCTCTCGCCCTTGGCACCCACCAGCACCAGGTCCGCCCCCAGGGCGGCTGCCTGGGCAGGGATGGTGCTGGTGGCCAGCCCTTCCTCCACCCGCAGGACGGGGGTCACACCAAACTGCGCCTGGCCGGCCTGGGTGAAGGCCTGCAGCCGGGCGTGCTGGTGCGCAGCGATCTTCTGGCGGGCGTCCTGGGACTTGTCCCCCAGCAGCTGGCGCAAGGGCCCGGGGGCGTCCAGGCCCAGGGCATGCACCACGGTGTAGTCCGCCCCCAGGGTCTGGGCCAGCTGGAAACCGCGGTTCACGGCATGCAGGGAGGGCTCTGACAGGTCGGTGGCGGCAACGAGGTGGTGGCGTGGCATGGGATCGGTCCTTTCACCGTCCGCATCCTAAGGCCTGTGGTGCCCGCCCTGCGTGACAGGCCGCCCGCTCGCCGCCGCCTAAGATGGCCGCATGAACCCCAGCAACCCCATGACCCCCGGCGCGGATGGCGCCCCTGCCTTGCGCCAGGACCTGCGCAGTGACCTGCACACCATTGGCCTGGTGGGCTTGGCCCACGGCAGCTCGCATTTCTTCCACATGCTGCTGCCGCCGCTGTTTCCGTTCCTGATCCGCGACTTCGGCTTCAGCTACTCCGAGCTGGGCCTGCTGGTGTCGGTGTTTTTCGTGATTTCCGGCGTGGGGCAGATGCTGTCGGGCTTTCTGGTGGACCGGGTCGGCGCACGGCCCGTGCTGTTCGCGGCCTTGGGTTGCTTTGTCGCGGCGGGGCTGGCGGCGGCGTCCGCCCAGGGCTACGCGGGGCTGGTGCTGGCGTCGGCGCTGGCGGGGCTGGGCAATGCGCCGTTTCACCCGGTGGACTTCACCATCCTGAACAAGCGGGTGTCGCCGCAGCGGCTGGGGCACGGGTTTTCGGTGCACGGGATCTCCGGGAACGTCGGCTGGGGCGTGGCGCCGGTGTTCATGGCCGGCCTGGCCACGGCCCTGGATTCCTGGCGCCTGGCCTGCCTGGCCGGCGCGGTGCTGGCCGCGTTGGTGCTGGCCATCATGGTCTGGCAGCGCGCGGCGCTGGACGACCGCCAGGGCAGCTGGACGCCAGCGCCAACCTCTGGGGGGAGCCGTACGGCGGCGCCAGCGTCCTTGCAGCCCGAGCACCCGCTGGCCTTTTTGCGCCTGCCCTCGGTCTGGCTGTGCTTTTCGTTCTTCTTTTTCAGCACCTGCGCGCTCAGCGCCATCCAGAGCTTTGCCAGCCCTGGCCTGCAGACCCTGTACGGCCTGCCGATCGCCTGGACCTCGCTGGTGGTCAGCGGCTACATGTTCTGCAGCGCGCTGGGCATGGCGGCGGGCGGCTTCCTGGTGTCCCGTGTCGCCCGGCTGGAAAAGACCATTGCCCTGTGCCTGAGCGTGGGGGCCCTGCTGCTGGTGTTGGTGGGCACGCAGTGGTTGCCCGGCGTGGTGGCCCTGGCCTGCGTGGCGCTGGCGGGCCTGGGCTCGGGCATGGCCGGGCCGTCCCGCGACATGCTGATCAAGCGCGCCGCGCCGCCGGGTGCCACCGGCCGGGTCTACGGCACGGTGTATTCGGGGCTGGACCTGGGCTTTTCGCTGGCGGCACCGGTGTTTGGCTGGATGATGGACCAGGGCTGGGTGGCCGCCATGTTCTACGGCGCGGCACTGACCCTGTTGCTCAGCGTGGGCTCGGCCGGCCTGGTGGGGGGTGGTGTGGCCCGCCGTGCGCAGGACCAGGCCCCGGCATGAAGCTGTTTTTGCTCATCTTTTGATAGCTGCTACCGCTCGATTTCATTGGCCTGAAGCACTGAAAGGGCCTCGGTGAAGTCAAAGCGCTCCAGCGCCTGGGCCAGCGCCGTGTGCCGCTCGCCCAGCGCCGCCTGCAGCAGCGCTTGTTCGCTCTCGGCCAGGTCCAGGCTGTCGGCATCGTTGGCTTCCAGCAGGGCGCACAGCTGCGCCCGCAGCGTGGCCCAGCGGGCGTGGGCGGCGGCGTCCAGCGTGCTGGCCTGGTCGCTGCGGACGTTGTCCTGCGCGGCCAGCGCGCTCTCTGGGCGGGTGGAGGGGGCCGCCAGCGGCAGGGCTGGGCCGGTGGGCATGGGCACCGCATCCGCCACGCCCAGCTGCGCGGTGAACCAGAAGGTCGAGCCCTTGCCGGGCGTGCTCTCCACACCCACGGCACCGCCCATCAGTTGGGCCAGCCGCTTGCAGATCGCCAGCCCCAGGCCCGTGCCGCCGTACTTGCGGGTGGTGGAGCTGTCGGCCTGCTGGAAGCGCTGGAACAGCCGTTCCTGCTGCGCCGGGTCGATGCCAATGCCCGTGTCCTGCACGGCAAAGCGCAGCAGCACTTGGTCCTGGCCGGGATCGGGCGCCGTCCGCTGGACCCGCAGGGTGATGTGGCCGCGCTCCGTGAACTTGACCGCGTTGTTGGCGTAGTTGATCAGCACCTGGCCCACACGCAGCGGGTCGCCCACCAGACGGCGGGGCACGCCAGGGCCCATGTCCAGGGTCAGGGCCAGGCCCTTGTCTGCTGCCCTGTCGGCCACCACGGCCTGCACGTTGTCCAGCACTTGCTGCAGATCGAAGTCGATGGCTTCCAGGTGGAGCTTGTTCGCTTCCATCTTGGAGAAGTCCAGGATGTCGTTCAGGATGCCCAGCAGGTGCTGGCTGGAGGCCTGGATCTTCTCCAGGTAGTCCCGCTGCCGTGGGGTCAGCTCGGTCTTGAGCACCAGGTAGCTCATGCCGATCACCGCGTTCATCGGGGTGCGGATCTCGTGGCTCATGTTGGCCAGGAAGTCTGACTTGGCCTGCGCGGCGTCCTCGGCCAGCTGCCGCGCCTGCTCGATGGCGGCCAGCGCGGCCTTTTCGGCGGTGATGTCCTCCAGCATGCCGACCAGGCCTTTTTCCGGGTGTCCCGCCTCGATGGCGTTGACCGACTGGCGCACCCAGAAGCGGCTGCCGTCCTGGCGTTGGGCCAGGTGCTCGCCCACGTAGGGCAGGCCCCGCCGGCTGTGTTCCATGATGGCCGCGCCCGCCCGCTCCCAGTCGGCCGGGTCGGCGTACAGCAGCGCGGTGCTTTGGCCAGCCAGGCTGTGCGGCGGGTAGCCCAGCAGGGCTTCCAGCCGGCGGTTGCACTGCACCATCCGGCGTTCGCGCGCCAGCAGGATGCCCGCACTGGCGGTGTCCAGGATGGTTTGCAATTGCTCGTTGGTTTCGTGCAGGGCCGCGCTGGTCGCTGCCAGCTCGGCGGTGCGGGTGGCCACGCGCGCTTCCAGCTCGGCGCGGTAGGCGGCCACCTCCCGCTCGGCCTGCTTTTGGGCGCTGATGTCGTTCCAGACCACCTGCACCAGGGTGTGGCCATCGTGGTGCAGGGCGGTCAGCAGCACCTGCGCGGTGAAGGTCTCGCCCGTTGCGCGCTGGTGCTCCCACTCAAAGGCGTGTGCACCTTGCTTGCGGGCAATCGCCATCATCGCCAGGGCCTTGGTGTCGGAGGCTTCGCCATCCGGTTGCCGCGGTGGCGAGAAGTCGGCCGGCGTCTTGCCCAGCAGGGCCTCTGGCGTACCGATGCGCAGCGCCTGCAGCGCGGCCTTGTTCGCGGCAATGAAATGGCCCCCTTCGACGATCAGCGTGGGCTGGCGGCTGTCGTCGAACAACTTGCGGTGCCGGGCTTCGCTGTCCAGCAAGCGTTCGGCCAGCACGCGGCGCTGGTGGATGTTGGTGAGCCGCGCGGCCACCGCTGCCAGCAGGGCGCGCTCTTCAGGAGCGAACGCACGGTGCCGCCCAGCCGGGTGGTGCACCACCAGCTTCGCTGACAGCCCCTCGGGCGCCATGGCCTGAACGAGGCTCGCCCCAATGGGCGCCAGGGGGGCTGAGCGGTAGGTGTGGTGGTCCCAGTGGATCTCTGCCACCACCCCGGCATGGTGGGACCAGCCCTGGGGCAGGGCCTCGGCCACGGCCTGCAGCACTTCGGACCAGTCCTGGTCCAGGTCCTCGGTGAGGCGGAACACGGTGGCCAGGCATTGCTGCTCCCTCACCCGCTTGGCCAGGCTGTGGCGCAGCCGCACCGACCAGGCCAGCAAGAGCAGCGCCAGGAGCAGCAGGCCCAGCAGCACTGCGGTGAACGCCTGAACAATGCCTGGCACCTGGTCTCCCCTGGATGGTGGTCTTGGAATCGGTATGGCGCCGCTGGGGCGCGATCCCCCCAGTGTGAGGGCCCCCGGGCGTGCCTGACAAGTGGCCTGGTCAAGGTCGGTGCAAAAATTCCCACACTTGCCACAGTGACCAAGGAGACCCTCCGATGCAGATTGACCAGCTCGACCACCTGGTGCTCACCGTCCGCGACCTGGACGCCACCCTGGATTTCTACACCCGCGTGCTGGGGATGGCGCCCGTCACCTTTGCAGGAGGCCGCCGCGCGCTGGCCTTCGGGTCCCAGAAGATCAACCTGCATGTGCAGGGCAAGGAGTTCGAGCCCAAGGCCGACCACCCCACGCCCGGATCGGCCGACCTGTGCTTTCTGACCCGCGTGCCGCTGGCGGTGGTCCAGCAGCACCTGGCCACGTGTGGGGTGCCCATCGTCGAAGGCCCGGTCCAGCGCACCGGTGCCCAGGGGCCGATCCTCTCCGTCTATGTGCGCGATCCGGACCAGAACCTGATCGAGGTAGCCAACCGGCTTGCCCCCTGACCGGGACAGGGCGCCGTTGCAGGGTGTTTTTGGCCTCCAGGCCAATGGATACGAGCGGTACGTGCTATGAAATTTGACGCTCAGGTCCAGGGGAAAATACCCGCATGAAAACACTCTACCCAAGCACACCGCGCCGGCATTGCCTGGCGCTCGACATTCTCTTTGTCCCCCACGCCCCACCCGCGGCCGGGAGCGCGCCATGTTGAGCGTGCTGGCCGTGGTGGTTTCGCTGGTCTTGCTCATGTGGCTGGCGTACCGGGGGGTGACGGTGCTGCTGCTCGCGCCGCTGATGGCCGCCGTGGCGGTGGTGCTGTCGGGCGATGCGCGCTGGCTCTTGCCGCTCTACACCCACACTTTCATGAGCGCCCTGGGCAACTACGTGCTGCAGTACCTGCCGATTTTCTTGCTGGGCGCCTTGTTTGGCCGGCTGATGGCGGATTCGGGCGCGGCCAGCACCCTGGCCCGCTGGATTGTGCGCACCCTGGGTGAGCAGCACGCCATCCTGACCGTGGTGATGGCCTGTGCGCTGCTCACCTATGGCGGCGTGTCCCTGTTTGTGGTGGCCTTTGCCATCTACCCGATTGCGCGCAGCCTGTTCGCCGCAGCGGACATCCCCAAGCGCCTGGTGCCCGCCGCGATTGCGCTGGGCTCCTTCACCTTCACGATGACGGCGCTGCCAGGCTCGCCCGCCATCCAGAACGCCATTCCCATCCCGTACTTCGGCACCAACGGGTTTGCCGCCCCGGGGCTGGGGCTGATTGCGGCCACCATCATGCTGGCGGGGGGCATGGCCTGGTTGCTGCGCCGTGCGGCCGCCGCCCGTGCCGCGGGCGAAGGCCACGGCCGGCACGACGAGGACAAAGACGGCAAGGCCCCGCACTCGCCCGCCCACGCTGCGGCAGAGGCCGCACGCCATGCCCAGGTGCCTTTGGCGCTGGCCCTGCTGCCGCTGGTGCTGGTCGTGGGCGTCAACGCGCTCTTTACCTATGCGGTGTTCCCGGCCATGGACCTGTCCTTCCTGGCCGAGCGCTACGCCACGCTGGACCCCGACCGCGTCACGGGCCTGTGGTCGCTGCTGATCGCACTCTTGGTGGCCTGTAGCGCGTTGGTCCTGGTCCGCCTGGGGCACTGGCATGACCTCAAGCACACGCTCAACCAGGGGGTGTTTGGCTTCATGCTGCCGCTGTTCAACACGGCGTCCGAGGTGGGCTATGGCGCGGTCATCGCCTCGCTGGCGGGCTTTGGTTTGATTCGCGATGCGGTGCTGCGCGTGTCCGACAACCCGCTGGTTTCCGAGGCCGTCGCCATGAACGTGCTGGCGGGCATCACCGGCTCGTCGTCGGGCGGCATGAGCATCGCCCTGCAAACCCTGGGCAAAGATTACCTGGCCATGGCCGAGGCGGCCGCCATCAGCCCCGAGCTGCTGCACCGCGTGGCCGTCATCGCCGCCGGCTGCATGGACACCTTGCCGCACTGCGGCGCCATCATCACCCTGCTGGCCATCTGCAAGCTCAACCACCGGCAGTCCTACGGCGACATCGCCGCCGTGACCATCCTGTTCCCGCTGCCCGCGCTGGCGGTGGTCATTGCGCTGGGAACAGCGTTCGGGAGTTTTTGAGCCCATTCCACCCGAAAGCCTGAACCCACGCCCATGCCCACGCCTACGCCTGCCCTGCTCTGGACGCCGATCATCGTCACCCACGCGGTTCTGGCCGCGATCGCCGTGGTGCTGGGGGGGCTGCTGCTGTGGGGCCGCAAGGGCCACCGGCTGCACCGCATTGGGGGCTGGATCTGGGTGCTTTGCATGGCGGGCGTGGCCGGTATCTCGTTCGCCATTCGCCGGCCGGAGGGCTTTTCCTGGATCCACGGGCTGTCGGTGTTCACCCTGGTCGCGCTGGTCACCGGCGTCGCCTCTGCCCGCGCCCACCGGGTCCAGTCGCACCGCAGCAACATGGTTTCGCTGTACGTGGGCGCCCTGGTCATCACGGGCCTGTTCACCTTGCTGCCGGGCCGCCGGATCGGCAACTGGCTGTGGGGGCTGTTCGGCGGGGTTTGAGACGGTGGTCTTGGCTTGCGGCAGCGCGGGGTTTGCGTGCAAGCTCAGGTTTTCAACTCCCAGGCCTCGACCGCCAGCCCGGGCACCCGGTGGAACTCCCGGGCGTTGTTGGTGATGAGTACCGTGTCTTCGGCCAGGGCGTGGGCGGCGATCATCAGGTCCATGCCGCCGATGGGCGTGCCGGCGCGTTCCAGTGCGGCGCGGATTTGCGCGTAGTGCTGGCTGGCCTGCGTGGGCCAGGGCCGCACGTCAAAGCCCGCCAGCCAGGTCTCCACCGCCGCATGAAAGCGCGGCGAGGCCAGTTTGACGGCGCCAAAGCGCAGTTCGGCTGCCACGATGGCCGACAGCCACAACTGTTCACGGTTGAGCGTGGCAAAGCGCTCGATCATGTGCGCCGGGTGGCGGCGCAGGATGTAGCTGCAAATGTTGGTGTCCAGGGTGCGGCGCATGGCGGCGTTCAGCTCCAGTCGCGTTCCTGGGGCGGGGCGTCTTGCCGGTCTGCCAAAAAGTCGGCAGGCAAGGGCTCCGTGGAGGCGTAGAAGTTCTGAAGCCACTGGCCCATGTCATGCTCCGCAGGGGTTTCCGGGTGCAGCCACAGGTCCTTGCCGATCTGCTCGATGCGCACTTCTTTGGCCTGTAGCCGCAGCTTGGCTGGCAAGCGTAGCGCCTGGCTGCGCCCGCTCATGAAAACTTTGGCGGTGATGGTCATGGCCAATCCTTGTCAATGTAATACGACGTTGTCATATTACAGGTTTGCTCGGGATGGAGCCATCCTGCGGCCGGATGGTGGGCGATGCCGGTAGCATCGTTAGCGCCGTTTTGGGCCTCCAGCCCAATGAAATCAAGCGGTAATAGCTATGAATTTTGATGTGCGGCCAAGCCCTTCAACACCCGTGCAAACCGCTCCGGGGCCTTGGGATCGGCGCCCAGAAACAGTTCGGGCTCGATGAGTTCCAGCTCCATCACCGCCGGGCGGCCGTCGGGCAGGCGGACCAGGTCCACGCGGGCGTAGGTGGTGGGGGCGGGGGTGTGGGCCAGGGCCTGGGCGGCGAGGGCGACCTCGTCGGCGGTCGGGACGCAGGCCTCGACGGTGCCGCCGTACATGTCTTGCACGCGGAAGTCGCCGGCGGCGGGGCGTTTGCGGATGGCGTGGCAGAACTGGCCGCCAAAGTAGATCAGCGAGACCTCGCCCTGCTCGGCCAGGCTGGGCAGGTAGGGCTGGACCAGCACATCGCCCTCGGCGCGCAGCGCGGCCAGGTGGGTGGCGCAGGCGGGGTCGTCCACGCGGGCGCGCAGGGCGCCAATGGCGCCGATCGACACGGCGGGCTTGACGACCAGCTCCTCCCAACCCTGGGCGCGCAGGGCCAGCAACTCGGCGTGCGCCTGCTGCAGGCCGGCTTCGGCGCTGAGGCCGGGGCGGTGGTCCAGCCAGCGGGTGGGCACGGTGGCGATGCCGTGCTGGGCCAGTTCGCGCAGATAGCCTTTGTGGCAGTTCCAGCGCAGCACCGACAGCGGGTTGACCAGCCGTGTCTGGGCGCTGGTGCGCTCGGCCCAGGCCAGAAACTCGGGCAGGCGCTGGAAGTAGTCCCAGGGCGTGCGCACAACGACCAGGGGGTAGGCGGACCAGGCGATGGCGGCGTCCCAGGGCAGCACGTCGGCGGTCACGTCCACGTCGGCCAGCGCGGCGACGAGCCAGTGGGTTTCGGGGTCTGGCTTGGCCATGGTGGCGCCGGTGGCCAGGGCAATGCGGAGCGGGGAGGTCATGGGCGGGGTCTCGGGAAAGGCGGCAGGCACAAGGGGGCCGCAGAAGGCGGCGCTGGCGGGCTGGAAATTATCCGGCCGTCAGCCGCCGGCCCCAGCGGATGGCGGGCTGCTCCACCCAGCGGTGCACGGCGTTGGCCAGCAGCAGGCTGCCGGCCAGGCTCAGCGCCAGGGGGAGGGCCAGCGGGGCGCCGTCCAGCCAGGGCAGGTGGCCGCGCTGCACGGCAATGAACAGCGGGTAGAACACCAGGGGGTGGAACAGGTAGAGCGCGTAGCTGCCTTCGCCCAGCCAGCGCGCCAGGCGGCCGGGTTGCCAGCCGCCCCGGCCCAGCAGCAGGAACAGGCCCAGGCCCAGCGCCTGTGCGATCGCCATGCGCCACAGCGCCGTGCTGGCGCTGCCGGGCACCCAGGCGTGCAGCAGCGGCACAGCCAGCGGGCCCAGCAGCACACCGGCGGCGAACAGCCAGAACACGGCCCGCACGGGGGCTCCCATCTTCTGGCCGCTCTGCTGGTGGCGTTGGTCGTGCCACTGGCGGAACAGCGCGCCCCAGAACATGGTGGCGATGAACAGCGCGTACAGCGGCAGGTACAGCAGGGCCGGGGGCCAAGCCGTGTCTGCCGGGGCCAGCGCCCGCAGGCCCACTGACCCCACCACGACCACGCCACAGGCCACGATCGCACTGGCCAGCGCGGCGGGGCGGTGCAGTCCGCGCAGCGCGAACAGGCCAGCACACAGCGCATAAAAGACCAGCTCCAGCCGCAAGCTCCAGTACAGGCCCAGCGCGTCGGGCACACCGAACCAGCCTTGCAGCATCGTGAGGTTGGCTGCCAGCGTGGCCGGGGGCAGAGGAGCGTTCAATGCCCAGCCCATCAGTGCCGCGCCAGCCAGCGAGAGCCAGTAGGCCGGGAACAGCCGGAAGAAACGCCGCACCGCAAACACGCGCAGCGCGGGCGCCACGCCTTGCCGGTCTGCCACCGGCGGCAGGCTGGACGGGATCACAAAGCCGCTGATCGCGAAGAACAGCACCACGCCGATGCGGCCCGTGTCCACGCTGGCGGCCAGGTCGTACAGCCAGGCATCGGCCGGGCGGCCGGGCAGCTGGATGAAGACCTCGGTCACGTGCAGCCACACGACCAGCAGCGCCGCCAGGCCGCGCAGCGCATCGATGTGGGCAAGGCGGTGGCTGGGCAAGGCTTACAGCGCGAAGATCTTGCCGGGGTTCAGGATGTTTTGCGGGTCCAGCGCGCGCTTGATGGTGCGCATC
>CAYZPX010000071.1:0-494 GCA_964480105.1 uncultured Burkholderiaceae bacterium
GCATTTTGGATGCGGCCACCATTTCCATGGCTTTGGTGATCTTTTTGGTGTTTTCAACCGACTTGATCTTGCCGCGTATTTCCTTGCCTGCTGCCATGAGGGCTCCTCGTCCGGTTTAAGCGAACGACTTCTTGAACGCGCCAATGGCGGCGGTCAACTCAGCTTCAGCGTCCTTGTCCATGGCCTTGGCTTGCTCCAGCTTGGACAGCAGAGCAGCGTGACTGGTCTTCAGAAACTGGTGCAGGCCGTGTTCGAAGTCGAGCACCTTCTTGACATCCACATCGTCCATGAAGCCCTTGTTCACGGCGAACAGGGTAGCGCCCATCAGAGAGATGGACAACGGGCTGTACTGGGCCTGCTTCAGGAGTTCGGTCACGCGGGCACCGCGGTCGAGCTGCTTGCGGGTGGCTTCGTCCAGATCCGAGGCGAACTGGGCAAATGCGGCCAGTTCACGGTACTGCGCCAAGTCGGTACGGATACCACCGGACAGGTTC
>CAYZPX010000071.1:554-12651 GCA_964480105.1 uncultured Burkholderiaceae bacterium
GATACCGGCGTTGAACAGGCTGGTTTCCAGGAAGATCTGGCCGTCGGTGATCGAAATCACGTTGGTAGGCACGAAAGCGGACACGTCGCCGGCCTGGGTCTCAATGATGGGCAGCGCAGTCAGTGAGCCTGTCTTGCCCTTGACGGCACCCTTGGTGAAGGCTTCGACGTAATCAGCATTCACACGGGCAGCACGCTCCAGCAGGCGGCTGTGGAGATAGAACACGTCGCCAGGGTAGGCTTCGCGGCCTGGAGGACGGCGCAGCAGCAGGGAAACCTGGCGGTAGGCCACAGCCTGCTTGGACAGATCGTCGTAAACGATCAGGGCGTCTTCACCGCGATCGCGGAAATACTCGCCCATGGTGCAGCCAGAATAGGCCGACACATACTGCATCGCAGCAGATTCGGATGCCGAAGCCGCGACGACGATGGTGTATTCCATGGCACCGGCTTGCTCCAGCGCGCGCACGACGTTCTTGATCGACGAGGCCTTCTGACCGATGGCGACGTAGATACAAGTGACGCCCTGGCCCTTCTGGGCAATGATGGCGTCAATGGCCACGGCGGTCTTGCCAGTCTGGCGGTCGCCAATGATCAGTTCGCGCTGACCACGGCCCACAGGCACCATGGAGTCAATCGACTTCAGACCGGTTTGCAGAGGCTGGTCCACCGATTGCCGTGCGATCACGCCCGGCGCAACCTTCTCGATCACATCGGTCAGCTTGGCATTGATGGGACCCTTGCCGTCGATGGGCTGACCCAGGGCGTTGACCACGCGGCCCACCAGTTCGGGACCTACAGGTACTTCCAGAATACGGCCGGTGCACTTGACGGTATCACCTTCGGAAATGTGCTCGTATTCACCCAGAATCACGGCACCAACCGAGTCACGCTCCAGGTTCAGCGCCAGACCATAGGAGGGCACCCCATCCTTAGTCGCAGGGAATTCCAGCATTTCGCCCTGCATCACGTCCGACAGGCCATGAATGCGAACGATACCGTCAGACACCGACACCACGGTGCCTTGGTTACGGATGTCGTTGCTGGCAGCCAGGCCCTGGATGCGGCTCTTGATCAATTCAGAAATTTCGGCGGGATTGAGTTGCATCACTCTTTCCTTTTACTTTGGTTAGCTGAGACCTCGTCCCGCGGTTTACGCAGTGAGGGCCGCTTTCATTTGTTCAAGACGGGCTTGGACCGAAGTGTCAAGCACTTCATCCCCAACCACCACACGGATACCACCGATCAAACTGCTGTCAATCTGAACGGACAGATTCAGCTTTCGGCCAAATCGCTTGTCAAGCACCGCACCCAGTTCGGCCAGTGCAACGTCGTCGATGGGGAAGGCGCTGACGACCTTCGCATCCGAAGCACCCTTGCGGCCATTCACCAAGGCGCGAAATTGCGCAGCCACTTCTGGCAACACATTCACCCGACCGTTACCGATCACCGTGCGCAGAAAGTTTTGCGACAGCTCGGATTGCGCAGAAGGGACAAGCCCCTTCATCAAGTCAAACACCTGATCCTGCGTCACCTTGGGGTTGTCGACCAACTGGAGCAGCTCTGGGGTGCCGGCGATTTGACCGAACTCATCGACCCACGCGACAACCTCGTCCAAGTTGGTACCGGCCACCGAAGTAGCCGCCTTGAACAAGGCCTCTGCATAAGGGCGGGCAATAGTGGCAATTTCCGCCATAGGTATCCCTTTTACAGTTCCGTCTTCAACCGATTCAGCAGGTCGGCGTGGACAGCAGGATTGACTTCCTTGCGAAGAATCTGCTCTGCGCCTTTGACAGCCAGCTCGGCAACTTGCTCGCGCAAGGCTTCACGAACGCGCACCATTTGCTGCTCGGCTTCCGCACGGGCGGCGGCAACAATTTTGTTACCTTCTTCGGTGGCACGGGCCTTGGCTTCTTCGATCAGGGCTTGTACCCGACGGTCTGCATCTGCCAGACGTGTCGCTGTTTCATTGCGCGTCTGTGCCAGTTCTTTCTCAACGCGCTGGTTGACAGCCGTGAGTTCGGATTTGGCGCGGTCGGCAGCAGCAAGGCCATCGGCGATTTTCTGCGCCCGCTCATCCAGTGCCTTCGCGATCGGGGGCCACACGAATTTCATCGTGAACAGCACCAGCAGCAGGAAGACGACTAGCTGAGCGAACAGGGTCGCGTTGATACTCACGGCAACACCTTTCTATGGTTGTTGAGCGAGCAAAAATTACTTCAGGACGAAGGGGTTTGCGAAGGCGAACAGCAGGGCGATGGCCACACCGATCAAGAAGGCGGCGTCGATCAGACCGGCCAAGATGAACATCTTGGTTTGCAGTTCGTTGATCAGCTCAGGCTGGCGAGCGGAAGATTCCAGGAACTTGCCACCCATCAGGGCGATACCGATCGAAGCGCCAATGGCACCCAGACCCACGATAAATGCACATGCCAGAGCGACCATGCCGAGAACGTTTTCCATGATGATTCCTTTGAATTAAGAAGGTTGAGGAAGGGAAAAAAAGAACTTAGTGAGCTTCATGCGCCTGGCCCAAATAAATCAGGGTCAGCATCATGAAAATGAACGCCTGCAAGGTGATCACCAGAATGTGAAAGATCGCCCAGAGGGTACCCGCGATGATGTGCCCCAGAGGCAGAAGCACACCCGAAAGCGACATGGCGGCAGCACCACCCATGAGCGCGATCAACAAGAAGACCAGTTCACCGGCATACATGTTGCCGAACAACCGCATGCCGTGGGAAACCGTCTTCGCAAGGTACTCGATGAGCTGCATGGTGAAGTTCACCAAGGCCATAGGCAAAGCCAGCAAGGGGTTCTTGGGCATGCCAAAAGGCGCAGAAACCAGCTCATGCGCCCAGCCGCCCAGGCCCTTGATCTTGACACTGTAAATCAGGCACAGGATCAGGACACCCGTCGACAAGCCCAGTGTGGTGGACAGGTCGGCGGTGGGCACAACGCGCAGGTAAGCATGGGCTGGATCATGGCCAGCAGCACCGTAGATTTGCGCCCAGATGGCAGGCAACAGGTCCACAGGCAGCATGTCCATGGCATTCATCATGAAAATCCAGACGAACACCGTGAGCGCCAGGGGGGCGATCACTTTGCGACTCTGGGCATTGTGGATGTTGGCCTTGGCCTGGGTATCCACCATTTCCACCAAAATTTCGACAGCCGCCTGGAAGCGACCTGGCACACCAGCATGGGCCCTGCGTGCGCCCAGCCACAGCACAAAAAGGGTCAGAAAACCGACAGCCGCAGAAATCACCAAGGAATCAATGTTGAAGACCGAAAAGTCAACAATCTTGGTTTGGTTGATGTTCTGCAGGTGCTGCAGGTGGTGAACGATGTATTCACTGGCGGTTGGTGCATGAGCTTCGGCGGCCATCGATCAACTCTTCTCTTTTCGTATCCACTTTAGAAAACCAGGCCTCACTGCAAGCGCGACCCAGTGCGTCTTCATGGTCAAAACCATGCCGGCCAGCAAGGCCAGCCAGTTCAAATCAGGAACCCATCGGAACGCCAGGACCAGCATGACCACTGTCAGACCGACCTTGACCAGTTCCCAGACAACAAATCGGAGCATCAGGCTGTTTGACCCCAAGCGACCCGAGCGCGAGGAAAGGGCACGTACAAACAACAGTGCTGGCACACAAACCGCCAACACGCCGCACGCGACCGACAGCGCCACAGCAGAACCCCAGACCAACCACCCCAGCAAAACTACCAGGAGGCCAACCACACACTGCCCCACCAACAAGAAACCCACCGAAACCGGCGCATGGCGTTTTCGCCATGCCTGCGCTTCTTCCGGGGTGAGGGGCTTGAATTCCGCCGCGTCTTCCTCAACTTCTGCGTTATGTGCGAATGATTCCATCACAGGACAACACCAGCCTTACAAACAGAAGCTTGTACAAAGCCTCTGATTATAAGTAAAAACCACGACAACACCTTGAAGGCGGTTGAGAACGCGGCTGTGCGCACGAATTGTGGGCACTTTGTGGCAGCCATCCAACAAGCCACAATGGCCACCGCCACAAGGCTTGACAGGTGGCTGCCACGACAAAAGTACGCCACCGCCGCCGTTGCCACCCACGGCGGCCCCACCGACAATCACCCTCCCCTCCTTTTTTGAGCCCTGCTCCCGCATCGCCCCCTTCCGCCATGAACGCCCCCGACGCCCCCGCCCCACGCCAAGACAGCCTGATTGACTACCCCTGTCGCTTCCCCATCAAGGTGATGGGTGAGAACGTGACGACGTTCATGGAGACGATGGCCGCCGTAGCCTTGCAGTTTGACCCCCAGTTCGACGCTACCAGCATCGAGGTGCGCAACAGCCGCAACAGCCGCTACCTGGGGCTGACCCTCACCATCACCGCGACCAGCCGCGAGCAGCTCGATGACGCCTATCGGGCGTTTTCCTCGCATCCTATGGTCAAGATCGTGCTGTAAGCCATGGCGATGGACATTCGCCTGCTGGGGCGCTGCCGCTACCAGGACAGTCTGGAGTGGATGCAGCACTACACCCAGCAGCGCGGCCCGGACAGCCCCGACATGCTCCTGATTTGTGAGCATAATCCGCTTTTCACACAAGGCCTGGCGGGCAAAATTGACCATATTCTGGTCCCAGGTGACATTCCCATCGTGCAGACCAACCGGGGCGGCCAGGTGACCTACCACGGCCCGGGCCAAGTCGTGGCCTACCCTCTGATAGATCTGCAGCGTGCCGGCTACTTTGTAAAAGAGTTTGTGTATCGGCTGGAGGAAGCCGTCATCCGCACCCTGGATGTGTTTGGTGTCACCGGCCACCGGGTGGCGGGCGCCCCGGGCATTTACGTGCGGCTGGACGACCCGGGCAGCCACGCACTGTTGCCGCAGCGCCCACAAAAGCGCGACGGTCAGCCCCTGCCCCCTCCGGACTTCACGGGCTTGGGCAAGATCGCCGCGCTGGGCATCAAGGTCAGCCGCCACTGCACTTACCACGGCCTGGCACTGAATGTCGCCATGGACCTGGAGCCCTTTCAGCGCATCAACCCTTGCGGCTACGCAGGACTGCAAACAGTGGACCTTTCTACAATCGGCGTCCCCGCACGCTGGGACGAGGTTGCCTCGGTCTTGGCGGAGCAGTTGGCCTTGCGCCTCACCCCCTGACGACACCTTCCGACCATGAGCACCTCCGACGTCGTGCGCGAAGCGCAAAGCCCCGAGCAATACAACCCGCTGGCCAAACAGAAGGCGGCGGCCAAGCTCTCGCGGATTCCCATCAAGGTCGAGCAAGGCGAGATCCTGAAAAAACCCGAGTGGATTCGCGTGAAGGCGGGTTCGCCCACCACGCGCTTCTACGAGATCAAGAACATCCTGCGCGAGCACAAGCTGCACACCGTGTGCGAAGAGGCCAGCTGCCCCAACATCGGCGAATGCTTTGGCAAAGGCACGGCGACGTTCATGATCATGGGCGACAAGTGCACCCGCCGCTGCCCGTTCTGCGATGTGGGCCATGGCCGCCCTGATCCGCTAGACAAAGACGAGCCGCTGAACCTGGCGAAGACCATTGCCGCGCTCAAGCTCAATTACGTGGTGATCACCAGCGTGGACCGCGACGACCTACGCGATGGCGGCAGCGGGCATTTTGTGGAATGCATCCAGCGCACGCGTGAGTTGTCGCCCACGACGCAAATCGAGATCCTGGTCCCGGACTTCCGGGGCCGCGATGACCGTGCATTGGAAATCCTGAAGGCCGCCCCGCCGGATGTGATGAACCACAACCTGGAAACCGCGCCCCGCCTGTACAAGGAAGCCCGTCCCGGTTCGGACTACCAGTTCAGCCTGAACCTGCTCAAGAAGTTCAAGGCCCTGCACCCCAACGTGCCGACCAAGAGCGGCATCATGGTGGGCTTGGGCGAGACCGACGAAGAAATCCTGCAGGTCATGCGGGACATGCGCGCCCACAACATCGACATGCTGACGATTGGCCAATACCTGGCCCCGAGCAACAGCCACTTGCCCGTGCGCCGCTATGTGCATCCGGACACCTTCAAGAAATTCGAGGAGGAGGCTTACAAAATGGGTTTCAGCCACGCGGCCGTGGGCGCGATGGTGCGCAGCAGCTACCACGCCGACCAGCAGGCCCACGCCGCCGGCGTGTGAGGCGCCAGGGCGGGCACCGTCAAGGATCGCCCCATCAGAATTTCAAGAGAAAAATGGCTCTAGGCCAATGGAATCCAGCGGTAGCAGCTATTTAATCAATAGCAAACTGCTGGATTTTTTGCATTTTGGCCGGGCCGGTGCTGGCGTTAGCCGGCCATCTGAGCAGCCGGATCTTCCGCCTGCAGCACCTGCTGTGCCCAGGGCCGCAGCTTGCGGGTGTCGGCCCGCAGGATTTCCTGCTTGACCGGCAGGATCTGCGCCGGGTGCATGGAGAAGCTGCGCAGGCCCAGGCCCAGCAGCAAGCGGGTCATGGAGACATCGCCAGCGGTCTCGCCGCAGACGCAAACCTCCTTGCCCTGGACTTCGCACTCCGCGATCACGTCGGCCACCAGGCGCAGCACAGCGGGATGCAGGGGCTCGTACAAATGCGCGACCGCCTCGTCGGTGCGGTCGATCGCCAGGGTGTACTGGATCAGATCGTTGGTGCCGATCGAGAGGAAATCAAAGTACTTGAGGAAGCTGCGCACCATCAGCGCCGCCGCGGGAATCTCGATCATCGCGCCCAGCTGCACCGGCCCGTGGGGGACGCCGCGCGCATCCAGCTCGGCCCGGGCGAGGTCTACCTGGGCCAGGGTCTGGTGGATCTCATGGGTGTGCGCCAGCATCGGGAACAGCAGGTTGACCTTGCCGTGGACCGCCGCCCGCAAGACCGCCCGCAGCTGGGTGCGGAACATGGCCGGGTCGGCCAGGCTCCAGCGGATGGCGCGCAGGCCCAGGGCGGGGTTTAGGCTGTCGTCCCGGTGGCCTTTGCCCAAGGGCTTGTCTGCCCCAACGTCCACCGTACGGATGGTGACAGGCAGGCCCTGCATGCCTTCCACCGCCTGGCGGTAGGCCTGGTACTGCTCCTCCTCGTCGGGCAAGGTACCGCTGCGGCCCATGAACAGGAACTCGCTGCGAAACAGGCCCACGCCAAGGGCGCCCGCCCGCAGCGCGGGGGGCGCATCGCCGGGCTGTTCGATGTTGGCCAGCAGCTCGACCTTTTGGCCATCCAGGGTGATCGCAGGCGTGTTCAGCAAGCGCGAGAGGCGCTCGCGCTCCAGCGAGAGCTGGCGTTGGCGAAAGCCATATTCGGCCAGGATGATGGGGGAGGGATCGACGATCAGCAGCCCGGCATCGCCGTCCACAATGATCCAGTCGTCCTGCCGCACCAGCTGGCTGGCCGTGCGGGCGCCCACCACGGCCGGGATGTCCATGCTGCGCGCCACGATGGCGGTGTGCGAAGTCTTGCCGCCCAGGTCCGTCACGAAGCCCGCGAACACGCTTTGCTTGAACTGCAGCATGTCGGCCGGCGCCAAGTCATGCGCCACCAGGATCAGCGGCACATCCACCGTGTCGTCCAGCAGCAGGTTTTGCGCAGCCTTGCGGCGGTTGGAGGCCGGGGGCGCAACGGGACTGGCCACGCCTTTCATCTGGCGTAGGATGCGCTCGACCAGCTGCTCCAGGTCGGCCTTGCGCTCGCGCAGGTACTCGTCCTCCATCTCGTCAAACTGGCGGGCGATGACTTCCAGCTGGGTGGTCAGGGCCCATTCGGCGTTGTAGAAACGGTCGGTGATCCAGTGCTTGACACCGCTGGTGAGGTCCTCGTCCTCCAGCAACATCAGGTGCACGTCCAGCAGCGCAGCCAGCTCGTGCGGCGCATCGGGGGGCAGCTCGGTGCGCAGGCGCTGCAGCTCGTCGATCACGGCATTGCGCCCATCGCGGACACGGGCGATTTCGGCGGGCACCTGCGCCGGCTCGATGAAGTAATGCGCCACATCCACCCGGCTGGAGGCCACCAGCACCGCGCGCCCAATCGCAATGCCACGCGCCACTGCCGTGCCATGCACCGAAAATGTCATCCGCCGCCTCCTTCAGGTGGTCACACAGGCCGGGCCAGCAGGCCGCCATTCACTGGCCTTCGCCAAACTTGTCGTCGATCAGGGCCAGCAGGGCCTCCATCGCTTCCTGCTCACGCTCGCCGTCGGTCTCGACCTCCACTTCGGTGCCCATGCCTGCGGCCAACATCATCACGCCCATGATGCTCTTGGCATTGATCCGGCGTTCGCCACGCGCGAGAAAGACATCACAGGGGAAGCTCCCAGCCAGCTTGGTCAACTTGGCTGAAGCACGGGCATGCAGCCCCAATTTATTGCTGATGGTCGTGGTTTTTTTGATCATTTCGGAAAGGTCGAGGAGAGGTCTGGGGCGCGGTATTTCCGACCTGCATGACGCCCTGGATTCCACCCGCCAGCGCCCGCGCCACGAGATCCTCAATGGGGGCGCTGCGGTAGGTCAGCGTCCGCAGAAGCATCGGCAAATTCACACCGGTCACCATGCGAGCCGAAGTGCCTTCAATAAGACGCAGAGCCACATTGCTGGGCGTGGCGCCAAACAGGTCGGTGAGGACCAGCACCTGGTTGTCAGCCCATGGGGCCAACAAGGCCTGTGCCTGGGCAAGGGTGGTTTCAGGGGAGGTGTCAGGCAAAACATCCAAAGCCACCAACGCCTCGCCGCAGTCCGCGAAGACATGAAGCGCACAGGCCCGCAGGGCTTGGGCCAGTGGGGCGTGGGCAATGAGAAGAATGCGGGTGCTCATAGCGGTCAACAAAAGAATCGACGATTATGGGGTCGCCTCTGCGAAGTACGGACCTCAGGCAGGCAGCTTGAGCCCCGTGAAGAAAGTGTTGGCCACGACGGCGGGCACGGTCTTGGCATACAGCACCGCGTGGTAGAGATGAACTTGCGCGCCCCGCACCTGCGCAAACCAGACGCCTTCAGCCACCACGGTCTTCCCGTCCGGCCCCTGCCCCTGCCAACGCAGGCGCTGGGAGGCTGGCACGTTCAGGGCCCGCGGCAAAGCAAACGCCTGTTCCGACAGCACGGTGGAGCCAGCCAAGCGGGCCAGCGCTGCCGTACGCCACTGCTGCAGGGCGGCGTTGGGATCACCGCCGGCCTGCAGGACCATGTGTGAAATGGCAAAAGTAGCGCCATCGGCATCGCAGCCGACCATGGAGAGAGTGACTTCAGCTTCGCCAAAGCGCACGTCGCGCGCAGCCTTGTCGGGTTTGCAGGGCAGGCTGTAGTCCAGCGGCGCGGCGTCCAGGCTGCCGGTGCGCCAGTTGAGGGCTGGGCTGCAAGCCCAGAGTGATGCCATCAGGGCCGCAGCGCCCAGGCCTTGAAGGCCTTTGAAGAAATTCATGCCGGGATTATCCGGCGCCGCGTGGGGGCGTGGCGCTGAACTTCGGGGCAAGGAAACACTCCTTGCTATGCTCGCGCACCTTCGCGGGTGCCACGACTTTCAGTGAGGATGCAATGGGAATCAAACGGGTGTGGGCCGGACTGGCCTTGGCGGTGTTGGTGGCCTTGTCGGCCTGGGTGTTCTGGGGCCAGGGCCGCAGTCCTGCGCCAGAAACCACTTTTGTGCTGCTCGATGGCAGCCAGGACAGCACCACCCAGCTGCGGGGCAAGGTGGCGCTGGTGAACTTCTGGGCGACCAGCTGCACCAGCTGCGTGGCCGAAATGCCCGACCTGATCGCCACCTACCAAAAGTACCGGGCCCAAGGCTTTGACACCGTGGCCGTGGCGATGCAATACGACCCGCCCAGCTACGTGGTGAACTTTGCCGAGACGCGCAAACTGCCGTTCAAGGTGGCGATTGACAACACCGGTGCCGTGGCCAAGTCCTGGGGCGATGTGCAGCTCACCCCCACCACCTTCCTGCTCAACAAGCGCGGGGAAATCGTCAAGCGCTACGTGGGCCCGCCCCATTTCCCCGACCTGCACCGCCTGATCGAGACCCTGCTGGCCGAGTCCTGAAACAGGGCCAGGGGGACGCCTGAAACAGGGTCAAATCAGGCTCCAGACCAATAGAATCCAGCGGTAGCAGCTATGAATTCAGGAGCAATTATTTGCTGCGGTAGTTGTCGTGGCAGGCCTTGCAGGTCTGGCCTGCGGCGCCAAAGCTGGTTTTGACGGCGTCCAGGTTGCCGGTCTTGGCGGCCTGGGCCAGTTTTTGCAGTTCTTCCTGCATCTTGTCGGCCCCTTCGCGGAACTTGGCCTGTTCTTTCCAGATTTCGGGCTTGGCGCGGGTCTCGCCCTTGTCGGTGCCCTCGCCAAACGCAGCCCAGGGGAGCTTACCCAGGCTGACCAGCAGGTCGGCGTTCTCGGCGGCCACCTTGGCATCGAAGGGGGTTTTGCCCTGGGCCATGGCGCCAATGCGGCCAAAGTGGGCGCCCATCAGCGTGAAGGCGCTCTTGCGGTACTTGATGGCGTCTTCGGCCTTGGCAAACTGGGCAGAAGCGGGGACGGCGGCCACCAGGGTGGCAAGCGCGAGGGACAGGCTGGCAAGGGTTTTCATGGGATCTCCGGAAAAAAAACAAACAAGGGCGCGAATGCGCGCGGGCAGTATGCCGTTTTGCGCGCGGTCGTGCTGGAAACAGCCTGGCCCGCAAGATGGCGCACAATGCGCGCCACCCTTGTTCCGTCTCGTGACCCCCATGGCTTTCACCGTTCGCATCTGGGATCTGCCGACCCGTTTGTTTCACTGGACCCTGGCCTTGACCACCGTGGCCCTGGTCTTCACGGCCAAGGTCGGCGGCAACGCCATGGTCTGGCATTTCCGGCTGGGGCATTGGATGCTGGCCTTGCTGCTGTTCCGCCTGCTGTGGGGCGTGCTGGGGGGACGCTGGTCGCGCTTTGCCAGCTTTGTGTACGGGCCCACGCGGCTATGGCGCTACCTTGCGGGGCGGCCGCACCCCCAAGACGAGGTGGGGCACAGCCCCCTGGGCGCCCTGTCGGTGTTCGCGCTGCTTGGGGTTTTGCTGGTGCAGGTGACCACCGGCTTGCTCAGCGACGACGAAATCGCCTTTGCTGGTCCGCTGACCCGATTCGTGGACAGCCGCTGGGTGGAATGGGCCACGTCCCACCACAAGACCTGGGGGCAGTACCTGCTGCTGGGCCTGGTCGGTGCCCACCTGTTGGCGATTGCGTTCTATGTGCTGGTGAAACGCCGCCGCCTGGTCCGCCCGATGCTGAGCGGCGATAAAGGGCTGGAACGCTCCACACCCCCGTCCCGCGACGATGCGCTGACACGGGGACTGGCCCTGGTGCTGTGGGGCCTGTGCCTGGCGCTGGCCTGGTGGGTTTCAGGGTTGTGAGCCACCACGACCCGCACGTCTTTGTTGAAATCTTCCCCTTTGCCGACGATGAGCCAGAACCGCCCGGACGTTCAATTGCACCGCCCCGAAACGCAAGAAGCCTGGGAAACGGTGCGCAGCCTCCTGCAGGAATACGCCGACAGCCTGGGCGACGAGCGCGCAGCCCTGCTGGACTTTGACGCAGAACTGGCCGAGTTGCCCGGTGAATACGCCCCCCCACGGGGGCATTTCTGGCTGGCACTGGTCGATGGCACAGTGGCCGGTTGCTGCGCCCTGCGCCCACTGGACAACGCCGATTACCCCAATGCCAGCGAAATGCGGCGCCTGTACGTGCGCAAGGCCTTTCGCGGCTTTGGTCTGGGACGGGAGCTGGCCGAGGCGACGCTGGATACAGCCCGGCGTGCCGGCTACGCCTGCGTCCTGCTGGACACGCTCAGCGACATGGAGGCCGCCCGGGCCCTGTACGCCGATCTGGGCTTTGAGGAGATCCCACCCTACTACCACAACCCGGTGGCGGGCGCCCATTACCTGAGGGTGGAGATTTTTTAGGCTTTTTGGCTGCTAGCGCCCTGTGAATGAGCGCTACCAGCTATGACTTCAATAGCAATCAGGCCTTGGCTTGCTGCAGCAGCGTGGCGGCGTCGCTGACTTCGAACTTGCCAGGGCCTTCGACGTTCAGCGCAACCACCTTGCCATCCTTGACCAGCATGGAATAGCGGTTGCTGCGCAGGCCCAGGCCCTTGCCGTTCAGGTCCA